>NZ_QUHK01000022.1:24872-55560 GCF_003479665.1 Blautia sp. AF14-40 | reverse complement strand
AGTTTGTGCAAAATTCGATATTTGCTCATTTATAGTATTAATTATAGGATTGACAAAGAAATGA
Organism: Blautia sp. AF14-40; assembly: GCF_003479665.1. Taxonomy (NCBI): domain Bacteria; kingdom Bacillati; phylum Bacillota; class Clostridia; order Lachnospirales; family Lachnospiraceae; genus Blautia; species Blautia sp. AF14-40. Next base: position 55,496 of record NZ_QUHK01000022.1, on the reverse strand, counting down.
GTCAATAAGAAAATAAGTATTGAAAATAGTTGGAACAAGTACTAAAATAAAGTTGGGACAATAAAACGGAGTTATACTGCGAGGAAGATTATGAAGAATAAAAAGATTAAATGCGATATATATACCAGAGTATCCACAACCATGCAGGTGGATGGCTACAGTCTGGATGCTCAGAAAGGAAAACTCAAGAGATATGCAGAATTTCAGAATATGGAAATCGTAAATGAGTATTCCGATGAAGGTAAGTCTGGAAAGAGCGTAGAGGGCAGACCGGAATTTCAGAGAATGTTAGATAATATTGAGAATGGAACAGATGAGGTACAGTTTGTACTGGTGTTCAAGCTTTCCAGATTCGGTCGTAATGCGGCAGATGTATTAAACTCTTTGCAGAGGATGCAGGATTTTGGAGTGAATCTGATCTGTGTTGAAGATGGGATTGACAGCTCAAAAGATAGTGGAAAGCTGATGATTTCTGTTCTGTCTGCGGTGGCAGAGATTGAACGGGAGAATATCCTTGTTCAGACAATGGAAGGACGTAAGCAGAAAGCAAGGGAAGGAAAATGGAACGGCGGGTTTGCTCCATATGGCTATGAATTGGTAAATGGAGAATTGCAGATCGCAGAGGACGAAGCAGAGATTATTCGTCTGATCTATGATAAATTTATTCATACAAATATGGGAATTTCTGCGATTGCTGCATGGCTGAACCAGCATGGATATAAAAAGAAAAAACGACAGAATAATACACTGGACGCATTTGCCGCTTCATTTATAAAAGGCGTTCTGGATAATCCGGTATACTGTGGAAAGCTGGCTTATGGACGAAGGAAGAATGAGAAAGTATCTGGTACAAGAAATGAATACCGTATTGTAAAGCAGGAAAATTATATGTTACACGATGGTATCCATGAAGGAATCATTTCGGAAACAGACTGGGAGCTGGCACATCAAAAACGGGAAAAAACAGGTGTGAAATATGAAAAGACACATAGTCTCGAGCATGAGCATATTTTATCCGGAATATTGAGATGCCCGTTATGTGGAAGCGGTATGTATGGGAATGTGAACCGAAAGAAAAAGAAAGACGGAACCTTATATAAGGATTATTTCTATTATGCCTGCAAACATCGTCGCCTGGTAGACGGTCATAAATGTGGATATCGTAAACAATGGAGCGAGGAGAAGATTAATAATGCAGTGGAAGAAGTTATTCGGAAGCTGGTGAAGAATCCTAAATTCGAAGAAGCAATTCTGAATAAAATCGGTTCAAGAATAGATACAGAAGAAATAGAAAAAGAGATTGAAGGATTAGAAAAGCAGCATAAGCAGCTGACAGGAGCAAAAGCAAGACTCGGACAGCAGATGGATAGTCTGGATATCATGGATAAATTTTATGAGAAGAAATATCAGGATATGGAGACAAGGTTATACCGTTTGTATGATGAGATTGAAGGCGTGGAGAACAGTATAGAAGAAGTCAAGAATCGCCTGCTGAATATTCAGCAACAGAAAATATCAGAAGAAAACGTCTATCAATTTCTTTTATATTTTGATAAACTATATGATAAGTTCACCGACCTGGAGAAGAAAGAATTTCTTAACAGCTTTGTAGAACAGGTGGACATTTATGAGCAGGAGCAGCCGGATGGCAGATTCCTGAAGCACATAAAGTTCCGCTTCCCGGTGTATTTTGGAGACAGGGAAATACAGGAACTTTGTTGGAACAACGAAAGTACCGTTGAGACGGTAGTCTTGATGTCAAAACAAAGAAATAAGGACCAGCTTCCAGGTCGAGACGGTGAAATCCGGCAACTCAACTCCCTGCGAGTGTATGGCCAATCAGAGGTCAGAGCGGATGGATTGTGTAGGAGTTGAGCGTTCTTCACTGTCTCAACTGTCGAGACAGTAGCAGAGAGCAGCAATGTAAAAGTGCCTTGCATTATTTGGATGCTGATAAGACAGAAATTTCGTGAAACAGACGAAGAGGCTTGTCTGAAAAAAGAAGGAATGAAAAAACAGGAGAGGAAAAAAGAAACATGGCAGTAAATAAAAATGGAATCGTAGTATTAGGAGCAGTTTTTGTGGATATCAAAGGTTTTCCAGAGGACATCTACGTCCCGGACGGCAGAAACGCCGGCCATGTCGAATACATCCACGGCGGTGTGAGCCGAAACGTGGTGGAGGATATCGCAAACCTGGAACTGCGCCCGACCTTCCTTGGAATCGCGGATAATACCGCACTCGGCGAGGATGTTGTGCGCAAACTGCAGCGCCACAAAGTCAATATCGAATACATGAAAGAAATCCCGAACGGTATGGGAACATGGCTTGCTGTCTTCGATCACAACGGTGACCTGGCGGGCTCCATTTCCCAGCGCCCGAACCTGATGCCGATTCTCGATATTCTGGAAGAAAACGGAGATGAAATTATCGAAAACTGCGATTCCATTGTGGCAGAGATCGATATGGACAAAGAGATCATCAAAAAGCTGGTACAGCTCTGTGAAAAATACGATAAAAAACTGTACGGCGTTGTCAGCAACATGAACATCGCAGTCAGCAGAAGAGATCTTCTGCAGAAATTTGACTGCCTGATCTGCAACCAGCTCGAGGCAGGCGTTCTCTTCTCCGATGATTACAGCGAAAAAACACCGGCCGAGATGGAAAAGATTCTCGCCGAGCGTCTGAAAGCGGCAAATGTTCCGGCCATGGTCGTAACAATGGGCGGCGACGGAGCGGTTTATGCGGAAGCAGACGGAGAGAGCGGCTTCTGCCCGGCGCAGAAAGTACAGGTAAAAGATACAACAGGAGCCGGTGATGCGTTCTGCGCAGGTGTTTCCGCCGGTCTGACCTATGGAAAAACGATTGGCAAGGCAGTTGAAATCGGTACGCGTCTTGCTGCATCCGTCATCACATCGTCGGAAAATGTCTGCCCGCGCTTCCGCCCGGAAGAGTTCGGCATCGAGGCATAGAAGGGGGCAGAAATGAAGTTACTGTACGGAACCGGCAACCCGGCAAAACTCGACGCGATGCGTCACCGCCTTGCCGGTCTTGGGATTGAGCTGATCGGGCTGAAAGATCTTGGCGGTGTTAAGCAGCCAGAGATTATCGAGGATGGAAAAACGCCGCTGGAAAATGCCAGGAAAAAGGCGGAGGCGTATTTCAACGCGCTTCATATGCCGGTGTTCTCCTGTGATTCCGGTCTGTATTTTGACAACGTGGCAGAGGACGACCAGCCCGGCGTCCATGTGCGGACCGTGAACGGAAAGTATCTGTCCGATGAAGAAATGACCGCGCATTACGCCGCCCTTGCAGAAAAGTACGGCGGCCTGACGGGACGCTACAAAAACGCAGTTTCGCTGATTCTTGATGCGGACCACCGCTATGACGCGATGGACCCGTCAATGGAGAGCGCTCCTTTCCGCATGGTCAGCACACCCCATCCGATGAGCAAAAAAGGCTTTCCGCTCGACCGTCTGTCGATCGATCTGCGGACCGGAAAATATTATTACGATCTGAATGAGCAAGAAGCCGCGCTCGATCAGCTTGCCGTGGAAGACGGTTTTCTGCAGTTTTTTGAGCGGGCAATGGAGGAATACCATAAAATGGAACGATATGAACTTCGAACCATCCGCCAGGATGAAATGGAACAGGGCGTTGCCATTGAGCTGGCGTGCTTTCCGCCGAATGAGGCGTGCTCCGAAAAGAGCATGCGCGAGCGGGTGCAGTACGCGCCGGAGCTGTTTCTGGCGGCAGTAGACAAAGAAACCGGAAAAATCGCCGGAACGCTGAACGGACTTGCAACAAACGAGACAAAATTCCGTGATGCCTTTTTCGATGAAATCAGTCTGTACGACCCGAAGGGAGAAAACGTCATGCTGCTGGGTCTCAGTGTCCTGCCGGAATACCGCGGCCAGGGAATCGCCCGCGCGCTGATGGAAGAGTACAGCCGCCGGGAACAGAAAAACGGAAGAAAACAGCTCATTCTGACCTGCCTGCAGGATAAGGTGGAGATGTACAAAAAGATGAATTTCCGCGACGAGGGAATCTCCGCATCCACCTGGGGCGGCGAGGAATGGCATGATATGACGAGAAAATTAAACGATTAAGAAAATTTGCAGAGAAAATCTCTTGTGTTAAAGTTTGCTGTAAGCGTTATAATAAAGAAAATCAAGCAAAACAGGAGGAACAACCACGAGCAGAATAAATTTTGGAGCAAAACCAAACATGTATCCACTTCCGGTTCTGATTATTGCAACATACGACAAAGATGGCAACCCGGATGCCATGAATGCTGCATGGGGTGTAGTCACAGATTTCAATGAGATCTCCATCAGCATGGGCGACCACAAGACAACAGACAACCTTGCCGCAACCGGTGCCTTCACCGTCAGCATGGCAACCGAGGATACTGTTGTTGGCTGCGATTACGTCGGCATCGAGTCCGGCAGAAAAGTTCCAGATAAATTTGCACGCGCCGGTTTCCATGCAACGAAGAGCGAATTCGTCAACGCGCCGCTGATCGACGAGCTTCCGATGGCACTGGAGTGCAAAGTGAAAAGCTTTGACAACGGCATTCTGGTCGGCGAGATCGTGAACGTCTGCGCAGACGAGAGCGTTCTGACCGACGGAAAGATCGACCCGAAAAAACTGAAACCAATCGCCTTCGACCCGGTCAACAACACCTATCTCGCCATGGGCGACAAAGTCGGCGACGCATTCGGTTCCGGAAAAGCCCTGAAATAAACACAGATGATGACATGACAGCGAATATGTAAAAATTTTATATATTCCCCTTGACAAACCACCTCCATCGTCTTATGATATGTATAAATTATATATATAAATATTTTACATATCAGAAACTAACGGAGGTGGTTTTTCATGTATTTTCCGGTATCAGCACTGCTGATCGAATTTATGATCCTGTCGATTGTGAATCGGGAAGATTCTTATGGATATGAAATCAGCCAGACGATCAAACTGGTTGCCGACATCAAAGAGTCGACACTGTACCCGATCCTGAAAAAACTGGAAAAGGCGGGCTACGTGACGACGTATTCCGCAGAGTACCAGGGCAGAAAACGGAAGTATTATTCGATCACAGAAGCAGGAAAAACACAGATGGCGTACCTGCAGGGCGAATGGAAGTCCTACCGTGACACCATTGACGACATTATCGTGTGGAGGAAAAAAGAATGACGAGTGGGGAATATCTGAAACAATTGGAAAAGTATCTGAGGAAGCTTCCGCAGAGCGACTATGAAGATGCGATGGAATACTTCACCGAGTATTTTGCAGATGCCGGTCCGGAAAATGAGCAGGCCGTGATCAAAGAACTCGGAACACCGAAACAGGCAGCCGCCGAGCTGATGCGGAATCTTCTGGACAAAAAAGTAGATGAACGCGAGGCAATGGAAAAGGAAGAAAAACGGAAAGAGAAGAAAAAAACGACAGGCGCCAACATCGTCTGGATCGCGATTCTCGCCCTGTTTGCAGCCCCGATCGGAGCCCCGATTCTGATCAGCATTCTCATCGTTCTGCTCTGCGCGGCCCTCTGTGCGGCACTGCTTGATATGAGCGTCTTTCTGATTGCAGTTGTCGGCGTGGCCGCCGGAATTAAGATGCTGCTGCGCGGCATTCTGGCAGTCTCGGTTTCCTTCGGCGGATTCTGCTTTATTACCGGAATGGGCGTTTTCATGCTGGGAATCAGTATTCTGTGCGCGGTGTTCGGCGTATACTTTGCAAAATGGATGGGACGGCTGTTCGTGTGGTGTACACGTAAGGTAACGAAAAAAGGAGGAAGCAGATCATGAAAAAATGGACAAAAACAGCATTACTGACAGGATGTGCCTGCTGTATTGCCGGTGCAGTGCTGATGTTCAGCGGATGGGCAAGCGGCGGAAAAGCATACGCGGAAACGTATGATCTGAATGCGATGAGCGGTTCTGCGAAGAAAGAAGACGGCATTTCCACACAGGAAAAGATAAAACTTGATGATTTTGATGAACTGCAGGCAGACCTTACGATCGGCGACCTGAACATCCTTCCGTCCGGTGACGATTCCTGTTATCTCGCCTGGCGGATTCCGTCGAAAAAAGGAGAGACTGCAGTGGAATATCGCGTGCGGGACGGTGTTCTGAGCATCGAAGAGACAAGCGCAGTGTCCGATACGATTTACATTAATATTGACTTTACGGAAGAAATCTTAAGTGGCGGTAAACAGTCGGAAACAGGAGTGATTCTGTATGTACCGGAAAAGAAGGTACTGAAAAAAATAGAGGTAACGATGGGATTCGGTGATGTGCAGATGAATGGCATCCAGGCGGAAAGCGGAAGACTGCAAAATGCGGATGGAGATATCACACTTTTCGGATGTGACATGCAGAATATCAAATGCAAAGCAGATTACGGTGATGTGGAACTGAAGAGTGGAACGTGGGAGAATGGGTCGATCACGCTGGAGGATGGCGATGCGAAAATCCAAAATACGAAGCTTTCCGGAGACGTGTCGGTGGAAAACTCCTACGGCGATATTGAACTTGAACTGGGTAAAAAAGATCTGGAACGGCTGGAAATTACGGCAAAGACAGATTTTGGGGAGATCGATGTACCGGATACCATGGAGAATCTGATGCAGAAAGAGGAGGACGAGCAGAGCTTTTCTTATGTACCGGATCAGCCAGCAGGCAGAATCACACTGATGACAAAGGATGGTGATATCTCGTTGGAAAACGATTAAGCGTTTCTGAATGTTCAGGGACATATGAAATTCCAGAAAAATCGCAAAGCATGCCCGCATGAATGAGCGTTTTTGGAAAATAAGACAAAAGTGACAAAAACACAGGAGGCTGTTTGGATGGTTTCACCAGAAAAAGGGAAATGATCCAAACAGTCGCTTGTTTTTTGTACTTAAATTTTCAGCTTTTAACTTGATTTGTAGATTGCGGTGCTTTAAAATAAAAGTAATCAAGCATTGTGGAACGGGCTCCACAGACCGGCAGCGGGGGAAAAGCCGGAACGAGTCAGAGAAAACAGCCCAGTGTCAGAATAGGAGTTAGGAGAAACTATGGCAAGTATTAGAGATGTCGCGATCAAAGCGGGAGTAGGAATCGGAACGGTATCCCGTGCACTCAATGGGAGCGGGTATATTTCCGATGAAACAAAACAGAAGATCATGCAGGCAGTGGAGGAACTGAACTATAAACCAAATGAGCTTGCCCAGAACCTGTTCCGCAACAAGTCCGGTTTTATCGGAATTGTTGTTAAGAATCTTTCACATCCGTTTATGGCATCTCTGGTGAAACATGTCGAGAATAATCTGTACACCAATGGCTACAAGTGCATGCTCTGCGAGGTTGGGGACAATCCGAACCGCATCGAGGAATTTGTGGAAATGCTGCAGCGAAATGTCATGGACGGCATTATCTGCTGTGCGGATATCCCGTCTTCTGTCAGCCTGGCGGAAATTCACCGTCCGATTGTCATGATTGACCGCTACGTCACCGAAGGGATTCCGTGTATACATTCCGACCATAAGCGCGGCGGTGAGCTTGCGGCGCAGGCGCTTTTGAGCGCAGGATGTAAGAATGTGCTCTATTTTGCATCGAGTGCAACAGAGCGTGGTTGCTCCATGGATCGTTACCGACGGTTTGCGGAAGTCTGCAAACAGCATAAATGTAAAATTACAGCGATTGATGCCGGAAGCAAGATTCTGAATTTTCAGAGCGGCCCGACGATCTGGAAAAAATACATCAGCCATTTTGATGGAATTGATGGACTCTTTACAGCCGATGTCACAGCGGCAGCGTGCATGAAGATGCTGCAGAAAAAAGGGATTAAGATTCCGAAAAAACTGAAGGTGGTTGGCTACGACGGCCTGGATTTTACCCGCTTTTTGACACCGGAGCTGACGACGGTCTGTCAGAATGTGCCGGAAATCGCAAAGCGGAGCGTGGACACAATCATCCGCATGATTGACGGAAAGAAGATTGAGGAGATGGAGCAGATTGTGGATGTGACCTTCCGAAAAGGAGAAAGTACCTGAAGATAACAAAACAGGGAATTACCGAATTTTGCATCATTTTCCGGGATTGCGATAGAACAGAAGAAGAACAGATATCAGAGACACTTGATCTGAAAAGAAAGGGTGTCTCTTTTTTATGTATAAAATAAAAATGAAATAAAACCAACTTATATACGGCAAAAGGGCAGAAAGACTGAGCAAAAGGATATGAAATCGCTGCTGAAACAGTTGCAATTGTCGAAAAAATAGTGAAAAACGGAAAAGTGGAACATATGGAACAGGAAAAGCATGGAACAGCGGAACATGTGGAACAGGAGAATGGGAGAAGAAAGAAGATAAGTGTGAATTTTATGAAAAACAGGATGCATATTGCACAAAAACACAAAATAAAAATTGTGAAAATATTGAAAATGACGAAAAAATATTGATGATTTGTTGACATTGGGCGAACTGCGTACTATGATACAGGTATGGAACAGGTTCCACAAGGCAAAGTGCCAAAACGGAAACGATGCAAATGTGGAACGAAAAGCGGTTGGTAAAGCTTTTAGAGAAATAAGGAGGGAACTATGAAGAAAAAAACGTCATCGCCGAAAACGGCAGAAAGTGGAAAATTGAAAAAAGCGCTCTCGTGCTGGCAGCTGTACATCCTGCTGATTCCTGCACTGATCTGGCTGATCGTTTTTGCTTACTATCCAATGTACGGCCTGATCATCGCCTTTAAAGATTTTAAAGGCCGCATGGGAATCATGGGAAGTCCGTGGGCAGATCCGATCTTCAAGTATTTCAAGATGTTCTTCAGTACCAGTATTGCCATGACGGCAATCAAGAACACGATCGTCATCAGTCTGGAGAGCCTGATCATCGGATTCCCGATTCCGGTTATCTTCGCACTCTTACTGAACCAGGTACAGAGAAGCGGACCGAGACGAATCATCCAGACCATCTCCTACGCACCGTACTTTATGTCAAACGTAGTTGTAGTCAGCCTGATTTCCGTACTGTTTTCCGCAAACGGTCTTGTAAACCACGCGGTTATGGGAGCCGGCGGAAAAGCAATCATGTTCACCAGCCTTCCGGAGTACTTCCGCAAACTTTTCATCGGAAGTAACATCTGGCAGACGATGGGATTCAACGCCATCATCTTCATCGCAGCACTGACCGCAATCAGCCCGGAATATTACGAAGCAGCAACGATGGATGGTGCTTCCAGATTTCAGAAGATCCTTTACATTGATTTACCTCTGATTATGCCGACCATCATCCTGATGCTGATCCTTCAGGTAGGTAACATTATGAACGTGGGATATGAGAAAGCTTATCTGATGCAGAACGGTACCAACACAACCGTCAGTGAGATCATTTCGACATACGTATACAAAGTAGGTCTCCAGACCGCACAGTACAGTTTTGCGACAGCCGTTGGCTTATTTAACTCCGTTGTAAACTTCATTATTCTGGTTATCACAAACGCAGTTGCAAAGAAGACCAGCGATATCAGTATTTTCTAAGAGTCAGGGGGCTTGAAAAATGGCAAATAATAACACTGTGAAAAAGAAAAAAGTAAAAATGAGTACGGGAGACAAGGTCTTTACTGTGATCAATACCGTTATCATGATCCTTGTCTGTATCGCAATTGTATATCCTCTGTACTACGTGCTTTTGGCATCTGTTACAGACCCGATTGTTGTAAGCTCCGGTAAATTCCTTCTCTATCCGGAAGCGTGGTACGCCAACGGATATGCAACCACACTGAAATATCAGCCGCTCTGGACTGGCTATGCAAACACCATCAAGTATACCGTATTAGGAACGCTGATTTCCCTGGTCTGCACAATTCCGGCCGGCTATGCACTTTCCAGATACGATATGGTAGGAAGAAAACCAATCATGTTCCTGTTCACCTTCACGATGTTCTTCAGCGGCGGCATGATTCCGATGTACTTAACGGTACAGCAGCTGCACATCTACAACACAACATGGGCAATGGTTCTTCCAGTAGCAGTATCTGCTTACAACCTGATCGTATGCCGCTCCTTCTTTGAAAGCGGTATTCCGGTCGAGCTTCTCGAAGCAGCAAAAATTGACGGTTGCAGCGACTTTGGATTTTTCTTCAAAATTGCAATTCCGCTGTCGAAAACCATCATCGCAGTTATGTGTCTGTTCTATGCGACTGCAATGTGGAACCAGTTCTTCAATGCACTGATGTTCCTGCAGGATGACGGCAAGATGCCTCTTCAGGTCGTTCTTCGAAACCTGGTACTGATGAACCAGTCCAACCAGATGGGAAGTAGTGCTTCTGAGATGGTAACAAAACAGAAACTGGCTGAGCAGTTAAAATACTGCGTTGTAGTTGTTTCCGCATTCCCGCTGCTGTGCGTATATCCTTTCCTGCAGAAATACTTCGCAAAAGGTGTTACGATCGGTGCAGTCAAGGGCTGATACAGAACAGAAAAGTTATCGTTACAGAGTTCATGGCTACAACAGACATGATTTTATAGTAGAAACACAAAAATATTTACGTATTTCACTGCCGAAAAGGCAGCAAAATAAAGGAGGAACAACATGAAGAAAAAAATCGTATCCGTATTACTGGCAAGCCTTATGGTAACCAGCATGCTCGCAGGCTGTGGAAACAGCTCGGGCAGCTCAAGCAGCTCCGGTGCAGGAAGCACAGGAGGAGACACCACATCTGCATCCGGTACAGAGGCAGGTGACACAGGTCTCACAGCAGAAGAGCAGGAAGCAGTAGATGAGGGAATCATCCAGCTCGATGGTACTCTTCCGATCATCAAAGATCCGGCAAAATTCGAAGAGAAATACGGAAAAATTTCCGCTCTAATCGTAAACTCTGCAGACAGAACCGTAGAAGTAGGCGACCTGGCTATGTGCAAGAAATGGTTCGAGGACACAGGAGTAGAGTTTGACTGGCAGCCGATCCCGCAGGAGAGCGCAACAGAGAAAATCAACCTGATGCTTTCTTCCGGACAGGATCTTCCGGATGTATTCTGGAACTTCGGCGATGGTAAATCCGGAAACACCGTAGTTCAGTACGCAGACCAGGATGTATTCCTTCCAACCGAAGGCCTGATCGAAGAGTATATGCCGAACCTGAAAGCATTCCTCGATGACAATGAGCAGTATCAGCTTGAAATCACCGCTCCGAACGGCCATAAATATGGATTCCCGTACGTAGAGGAAATGAAAGGTCTTGTATTAACACCTGGACCATTCGTGATTAACAAAACATGGCTGGATAAAGTAGGCAAAGAAGTGCCGACAACCGTAGACGAGTGGGTAGACTGCCTGAAAGCATTCCGCGACGGCGGCGATCTGAACGGCAACGGCGAAGCTGATGAAATCCCAATGGCAACCTGGTTCGGTGCAACCGATACCTTTGGTTCCTACAACCTGTTCTATCGTTTCACAGGTGCATTCGGATGCGCTGACTCCTACTGCGGCGGAAATGCATATGCGGATCACTTAAGACTGGTTGATGGAAAAGTTACCTTCACTGCAACAGACAAAGCATTCAAGAAAACAGCAGAATTCTTCAATATGCTGTATGAAGAAGGACTGATCTGGAACGGCTCCTTCGAGGCAGACTCCAGTATGGCATTCAACGCTTCCCTGATCAAAGAGAACGTTGCAAAGATCGGTTCCTTCGGTGTTTGGGGCGATCAGGAAATTACAAACCAGGAAGTACATGATCAGTACGTAGCAGTTCCAAGACTGCAGGGCGAAGACGGTATGACCGGTTTCGAGTGTAACTACTCTGAGCTGCAGGATTCTTCCGATACAGCAATTACAACAACCTGCAAATTCCCGCACGTTGTTGCAAGATTTGTAGATTACATGGTAGGCGATCCGGAAATTTCTGTTACATCTAACTGGGGTGCAATCGGATACAACTATGAGAAAGACGAGGACGGCATTCTTCGTACACCACTTGATGAAAATGGAAACTACAAACCTCTGAATCCGGATTATAAGAACTTTGGTGAGGCTCGTGTAAACTCTACAACCTGCCGTGGTTCTATGATCGTTCAGAACGAGTACTATGACACCGTTTGCGGATACACCTTCGATGCAGTAAAACTTCTCGAGATGCAGAAAGAAAACGGTAAAGATGACATCATGGAAGAGTATGACACTATTCCGCGTGTTCTGATGACCCAGGAAGAGATTCAGCGTCTGGCACAGATTCAGCCGACCATCTCCGATATTGTTGATCGTTACATCACCACATGGGTAACTGGCGGCGTTGATGATGCAAGCTGGGATTCCTATAAAACAGAGCTGGAAGGCGCTGGCTTGAATGAACTGGTTGAGATTTACCAGGGCGCAGTAGATCGAGCAGCTTCTGCAGCAAACTAAAAATCGTGCGAAAAGCGGTTGCGAAAAAACAGTAACGTAAACGATTTGCAATTGATATTCTATAACTAAAGAAATTCTAAATGTGGCCATGTTGTATCCCATATAACATGGCCATATTTAAAAAGAAGACTATTTCGTTTGTATTTCTTTTTTGTTGAAGTTCCAAATGGAAAACGATAAAATAGGAAAAGAGAGAACAGGAAAAGAGGGATCACATGAGTAAACAGGGAAAAAGAGATTTTAGACCGAACATTCATTTTACACCGGAGAAAAACTGGAACAACGATCCAAACGGACTGATTTATATCGATGGTATCTGGCACCTGTATTATCAGTACAATCCAAATGACGTTGTATGGGGACCGATGCACTGGGGTCATGCAGTATCGAAAGACCTGATTCACTGGGAGCATCTGCCGGTCGCATTGTACCCGGATGAGATCGGAACGATGTACTCCGGAAGTATGGCATACGATGAAAATAACACCAGCGGATTTGCGAAATACGGTGAGAAGCCAATGGTGGCTGTCTACACGGCGCACAATATGGAAACAGGCCTGGAGCAGCAGTGTATTGCATACAGTCTGGATCAGGGAAAGCATTTTGAAAAATATTATGGCAACCCGGTGATCAAAAACCCGGGCGCACCGGATTTCCGTGATCCGCGCGTCTTCTGGAATGATAAAAAGGACTGTTGGAGCCTTGTTCTGGCATCCGGCGATCACGCAGAGTTTTACGCATCCCAGGATCTGAAAAACTGGAAGAAAACAGGCGAGTTCGGTGTCGGTGTCAATAAAGTGCCGACTGTATGGGAATGCACCGATCTGATCCGTGCTAAAACAGGAAATGAATTTGACGGATTCAAATGGATTCTGATAGTCAGCATGATACATCCGGGAACCGAAGGCCGTGCCAATATACAGTATTTCGTCGGTGATTTTGATGGAGATACCTTCCAGTGCACCGAGATCACAGACGAGCCGCTGTGGATTGATTTCGGATTCGACAACTATGCCGGCGTAACGTATGGAAACTACGACCGCCCGGTTTACCTTGGATGGGGCGTTAATCCGCTCTACGCGAACTTCGTTCCGACCGGTGAGTATTCCGGTCTGATGACACTGCCAAGAGAACTTTCACTCTGCGAGACCGATGAGGGCTACCGCCTGAAAACAAAACCGTTCGGGATCGATGAGTACCGTGCGGGTGCCTTCCCGATCGGAAATCAGAAGCCGCTGCTGACCGAGAGCTTTGGACTTCTCGTGCAGGGCAATTTCGGAAGAATTGCGCTGAAAAACAGCAGAGGTGAGGAAGTAGTCATCGAGGTAACGGTGGACAGCATCACGGTGGACCGCTCTAAGAGCGGCGACCTTAGTTACTTTGATGATGTAGATCCGAAGCTCTTCAAAAAAGAGGATCTGCTGGTATCTACAACAAAACGTTACATGCGCGGAAATGTCAACATGGAGATTATTTTTGACGTTTCCTATCTGGAGATTTATGCAGATGGTGGTCTGGAGATCGCTTCCGTATGCGTTTACCCGGATGCTCCGTATCAGGTGGTTTCCACAGACGGAGATCTGGAAGTGAAAATGTACACCATTAAAAAATAGGGGATATGTTTATTTTGGGAGGTTTTACAAAAATGATGAAAAAAAGAGATTACAGACCGAAAATCCATTTTTCGCCGGAAAAAGGCTGGATGAATGATCCGAATGGCATGGTTTATGTAGATGGCGTGTACCACTTCTTTTATCAGAAGTACCCGTATGATACCAGCTGGGGACCGATGCACTGGGGCCATGCAACATCACGCGACCTGATTCACTGGGAGCATCAGCCGATCGCACTTTATCCGGATGAACTGGGATTTATCTTTTCGGGAAGTGCTGTGTATGATACGCAGAATTCTTCTGAGTATGGTACCAATGAAAACCCGCCGATCATTGCTATTTATACCAGCCATCACAAGGACGGTTTGGAACAGCAGAGTATTGCATACAGCAATGATAAGGGTCGGCATTTTGAAAAGTCATATCTGAATCCGGTCATCAAAAACCCGGGAATTTCCGATTTCCGTGACCCGAAAGCGTTCTGGAATCCGGTCAGAAGATGCTGGAGTCTTGTTCTTGCAGCGCAGGACCGTGTCTTCTTCTACGCATCCCAGGATATGAAAAACTGGGAGAAAACAGGAGAATTCGGACCGGAAGGAAATCATGTGAAGGGTGTGTGGGAATGCCCGGATCTGTTCCCGATTGAGTATAAGGGGAAAAATGTATGGGTTCTTGTTGTCAGCATGACAAAAGCCTCCGAGGACGACCACTGCAAAATGCAGTATTTCCTGGGTGATTTCGATGGAGAAAAATTCCTCTGCACCTATCCATCCGATGAGCCAAGATGGCTGGATGAAGGCTTCGACAACTATGCAGCCGTTACATTCCAGAATGCGAAAGATGTTCTGCTGATGGGATGGGGTATGAACTGGCAGTATGCAGCACAGACTCCGACAGAAGAGTACTGTGGCCAGGCAACCCTGGCGAGAAAGCTGTCCCTGACAGAAGTAGATGGTGCGCTGACCCTCGTGGCTGCTCCGGCCGGACTGGAAAAATTTCGCCACAGCAGCTATCCGATCGAGAATCATACAACGATCCGCACAGAGACCTTTGGATTGAAGGTTTCCGGAAAAGGAGATGCGAAAATCTGTCTGAAAAACTCAGTGGGACAGAAATTGAAGATTTATGTAACTGACACCAAAATCACGGTTGACCGTACAATGGCGGGCTACAAAGAATTCAGTGAGCACTTCATGACGGAAAAATATTCCATCAGCACCGCAGCGAGAAAGAAAGACGGAGCATGGAATCTGGAGCTTGTTTTTGATGTTTCCATTCTGGAACTGTTTGCTGAGGATGGCGTAGATGCTATTTCCACAGTGGTTTATCCGGAGACACCGTACGACCGTGTAAGCTGGAAGGGCGATCTTTCCGTTGAACTTTACGAAATTGATGCATAAGGGCTGAAAGAAAGGGGAAAAGCAAAATGGGATACTTTAAAGATGTGACACCGGAATCAACTGGAATCAGCTCCAAAGGAATTTTGAATTTTCTCGACCGAATCGAAGAGAACCAGATTGAGCTGCACAGCTTTATGGTGATCCGCCATGGACAGTGTGCGGCGAAGGGCTGGTGGAAGCCGTATGATGAAAAATTCCGTCATCCACTGTATTCGTTCAGTAAATCGTTGACAGCAACGGCGATTGGTTTTGCAGAGCAGGAGGGAATCTTATCGCTGGATGAGAAAATTGTCGATATCTTTCCGGACCTGCTGCCGGAAAATCCATCCGAAAATCTCAAAAAAATCACGCTGCATCACCTGTTGATTATGGGTTGTGGTCACGAGACGGAGATTATGGACAATTCCGAAAACTGGATTTCTACCTTTCTTCATCATCCGGTGCTCCATGAGCCGGGAACGTTTTATAAATACAATACAGCCGGAACTAACATGCTGGCTGCCGTTCTGAGGAAAAAAACGGGACAGAACGTCACAGAATTTCTGAAATCCCGTCTGCTGGAGCCGCTTGGCATCACATCCCTTACCTGTGCGCTGCTCGGAGACGGAACGGAGCTTGGCGGCGGCGGTATGAAGATGGTAACGGAGGATATGGCAAAATTCACGTATTTTCTGTCCAGACAGGGTGAGTGGGAAGGAAAGCAGCTGCTTCGAAAAGACTGGTTTGAACGCGCCTGCCGCAAGCAGATTGAGACGGAGGGCGATTCGGAAGGCCACGTAAAAGACTGGGCGCAGGGCTACGGCTATCAGTGCTGGATGTGCCGTTATCCGGGTTCCTTCCGCGCAGATGGTGCGTACGGTCAGTTCGGCGTTGCGTTCCCGGATCTCGATCTGATTGTGATCCTGACAACAGCAACAGAACAGACGCAGGAGGAGCTGAGTGCACTGCAGGAGGAACTGATCCCGTATGTGAAGAAAGAGGCAGGAGAGCTGCCGCCGTCCCCACTTGCCGATGCAGTAAAAGCGCGTACCGCAGATCTGGCTCTGCCGCCGCGCAGAGGAACGAGAAATCCGTTTATGGAAGAAAAGGTAAGTAAGCATGTTTATGTATCTGCCCCGCTGATGGGGAACCAGCAGCTGCCGGATTCCGCAGAAATTCTGATCGGCGGAAGCGGCCTGTTTTCGCTGGAGACAAGCCCGATTCAGGAGATGCGATTCGCTTTTGGCTGCGATAAGATGTACTGGAAAGTACAAGAAGGCGGGAAAGAAAAGGAATTTGTCCTCTCCATGCGCCGGGATTTCGCCTACAGTGAAGCAGACGGCCATATTTACGCAGGATCCGCTGCATGGCGTACCGTCAACACGCTTGAGATGGAGCTTCGCCGGATGGATGGCCTAAGCGGCGGCCGCATGATCGTCAGATTCCAGGAGGAAAAGCTGCTGTTAGAGGCAGAGGATACGCTGATCAGCGTTGGGGGACTCGGTATTTCACCGCGTCAGGCACTGACTGTATTTGGATTAAAAGAAGATTAAATGGATCGAAAGAGAGAAAAACCGGCGGAATTTTCCGCCGGTTTTTGCATAGGCGTGAGAAAATCCTGTAAAAGAAAGAAAACAATATGCAAAGTCTGAGAGAAGAATTGCCGATTCTTTCTGAATATGGTAAAATTTTGAATATCTTGGAAAAAGAGCGACGCAAAAGATAAAAATACAGGAGGCTCTATGTCAGTTTTTTCAGATTTATTATCCGAATATATCACTATGAAGGATGTCGGGGTCTACCCGCTTTCACAGTTCTGCGGACTCGATCGTTCTTTCATGTATAAGATCATCAATGGAAAACGAAATCCATCCGGGGAGGATGTTGTGCGGAAGATGGCACAGTTCATGCAGCTGACACCACGGGAAAAAACAGATTTCATGGATGCATTTTACATTACCCAGATGGGTGAAGAGGTTTATTACCGGCGCAAATCGGTCGGAGAACTGATTGAAACATTTAGCCGCCGCGAGGGAAGAAAAGAGCATATCTTTTATGAAAAGGAACTTGCGAAAATGGAAATGAGCGGGGGGGGGTAGAGGAGAGATTCCCTTTCAGGGCGCAGTGCATGTGCGGCATGCAATTTTACAGTTGTTTTCCGGCGAAGCTGTAAAAGAAAACGGAAAAATTTCCGTTCTGGTTCAGCCGGACTTCGATTTTGCCATGGAACTTCTGCAGGTTCTCGGAGAACAGAACCCGAATTTGACGATTCACCATCTGTTCTGTATGAACAACAACGAGAAGCTAACTTCAATGCGGAAAAATTACAACCTGAGTTGTCTGCAGAAAATTCTACCGATCTGTGCCTGTGGATGCGATTACCGTGCGCGGTACTATTACGACAATGTGGCGGCGCGGCTGAATGAGTTCCGCCTTTTCCCGTACCTCATCCTGACGGAGCACTGTGCGCTTGCTTTTAGTGCCGATTACCAGAATGCAATTCTGTTCCGGGAGGAGACGACGCTGCGGATGATGCGCGAGATGTTTGAAGGCTATTTAAAACAGTCGGAGCCGTTGTTTGAACGTCTTGACACGGTACAGTCCCAGCTTGGCTATACGGAAACACTGATTCGTCGCTTTATCGCATCAGATTCCCCGCGGTATTTCTTCCAGAGAATGCCGTGTCTTTCCGGACTTCTGACACCGGAAATGCTGAAACACCATCTTGTAAAAGAAATGCCGGAGCGAGATCAGATGATACAGGCGGTTGCGCAGTATGCAAAGGTGATGCAGACACGGGTGCTGGATGAAAAAACGACGATGTTTTTCTCAGAGGACGGCGTCAAAAGTTTCCTGGACACGGGCCGCGTGGATGAGTATCCAAAAGAGTGCTATTCTCCGCTGGACTTTGACGAGCGTATTGCCCTGATCCGCCGCTTTCTGGCGCTGCGGGATCGCGCGAATCTTCGTATGATCCGGGAAACGAAAGAGAGAGCAGAGCATGCGCTGAATATTTCGGTCAATGCAAACGAGGGCTATCTTCTGTTCCAGACGCGGACAGAGCGGCTGATTTACCTCAGCATCCGGGAACCGAGCATTCTTATGGCATTCTACGATTACCTGGAATCCATGAAACCGGAAGAACTCTGCACGGAAGAGGAGATGCTGGGACGTGTCGAAGCCATTCTGCATGAATTTGTGGCTTGTCATTCCAGAGAAGGTTCGATATAATAGAAAAAAGGATATTTCCAAACCGGTCATCTCGGGTGAGTTCCGGTGCGTGTCTGCTGAAAAGAAGGCTGGACACGCACCGGGCGGGAACCTGCGGATGACCGGTTTTGACTGTACGAAAAAGAAATGGGGGTTTTTACGAATGAGTACAGAAAGTAAAACAAGAATGACGGAGGGCAGTATTTCAAAAAAGATGATTCTGTTTGCGATCCCGCTGTTCCTTGGTAATCTGTTCCAGCAGTTGTACAATACGGCCGACTCGCTGATTGTAGGAAATTTTCTGGGAAGCAATGCACTGGCAGCGGTCAGCTCTTCGGGCAATCTGATCTTTCTGATGGTTGGTTTTATTAACGGTATCGCAATGGGCGCCGGTGTCGTGATTGCAAGGTATTACGGAGCGAAAAACCGGGAAGATCTGCAGAAAGCGATCCATACGACCGTGGCGTTCGGCCTGGCGGCCGGTGTAGCGCTGACTGTGCTTGGCATGTATCTGGCGCCGAAAATCCTTGTGCTGATGGGAACACCGTCCGATGTCCTGCCGCAGTCCGTCGAATATTTCCGTACCTATTTTGCAGGATCTCTTGGTTTTATCATGTATAACATTTTCGTCGGCATCCTGCAGTCCGTTGGCGACAGCCGTCACCCGCTGATCTATCTGATCGTATCGTCGTGCATCAATGTTGTGCTCGACCTGCTTTTTATCGGAGGGCTTGGCATGGGGGTCGGTGCGGCGGCGCTTGCAACGGTCATTTCCCAGTTCACAAGCGCGATTCTCTGCATGATCCATCTGCTGCGGACGAAGGAAGAGTATCGTCTTCATATCCGCAAAATCCGTTTCGACGGCCGGGCGCTTGGCGAGATTATCCGCAACGGTGTGCCGTCCGGTTTCCAGAACTCGGTTATTTCGATCGCAAACGTTTTCGTGCAGACGAACATCAATGCATTCGGGAAAATGGCGATGGCAGGCTGCGGTTCATATGCAAAAATCGAGGGTTTTGCATTCCTTCCGGTTACATGCTTTACGATGGCATTAACGACGTTTGTCAGCCAGAATCTCGGTGCAAAACAGTATGACCGGGCGAAAAAAGGAGCGCGGTTTGGCATTCTCTGTTCCATTACCATCGCCGAGCTGATCGGGTTTGTGATCTATGCAGCCGCACCGACTTTGATTGCGGCGTTTAACAGCGATCCGGCCGTTGTCCATTGCGGCGTGATGCAGGCGAGAACGATTGCACTGTTTTATTTTCTGCTGGCATTTTCTCATTGCATCGCGGCTGTGCTCCGCGGTTCCGGGCACGCTTCGGTTCCCATGGTTGTCATGCTCTGCGTCTGGTGCCTGTTCCGCGTCAGCTACATTACCGTGACGGTCCGGCTGATCCCGGATATCCGCGTGATTTTCTGGGCTTACCCGCTGACCTGGAGTATCAGTTCTGTCATTTTCCTGTATCTGTTTTTGAAAGGAAAATGGGTATACGGCTTTGAAAAAGGAGGAAAACAAGGATGAACGCAGAATCGACGAGAGAAGCGCTTGATGTGGCATCGCTGGCGGGAGACATCCTGCTGGCGAGCGGCGCGGAAATCTTCCGTGTGGAGGAGACGATCGACCGCATTGCGCGGGCGTATGGCGTCAACTCCAGCGATGCGTTTGTGTTGAGCAGTGGTATTTTCCTGACTGCTGAGAGTGGAAAAAAGCAGGAATTTGCCCGCGTGCGTCACATTCCGCTGTCGGCGGCGCGGCTCGACAAGGTAACGGCAGTCAACCAGCTCTCCCGCGAAATCGAGGAGGGGCTGCACGCGCCGAAAGAGGCGAAGGCCTGGCTGCTCGACATTCAGCGGATGCCGGACAAACCAAGATGGCACCAGGTGCTTGCATCCGGTGTCGGAAGCGCGTGCTTCTGTTTTCTGTTCGGCGGCGATGTGGTGGACAGCATGGTAGCGTTTCTGTCGGGCTTTGTTCTGTACTTCTATCTGCTGTACCTGCTGCGCGGCAGAATGTCAAAGATTGCGACGAATATTTCCGGCGGCGCGCTTGTCACACTGATTGCCGTTTTTCTGTATCAGGCGGGGATCGGCCATCATCTGGACAAGGTCATCATCGGTTCGATTATTCCGCTGGTGCCCGGTGTCAATTTCACGAACGCCATCCGTGATATTGCGGATCAGGACTACATCGCTGGTTCCGTGCGGATGCTCGATGCGCTGCTTGTGACATTCTGTATTGCGCTTGGCGTCGGACTGATTATCACAGGATATCATCAACTGGCGGGAGGGCTGCAGCTATGAGTGATACCATTCGTTTAATTGCGGAATTTTTTGCAGCCTGCGTCGGAACGATTGCGTTTGCGCTGCTGTTCCAGGTGCCGCGGAAATACTACCTGTACTGCGGACTGGCAGGTGCCTGCGGCTGGATCTGCTACAAACTGTTCCTCCCGCATACGACAGAGCCGGTATCCATCTTTTTTGCAACGGTGCTCGTCATCCTTCTGTCGCGCAGCTTTGCGGTGTACAAGCGCTGCCCGGTAACGGTATTTCTGATTGCGGGTATTTTCCCGCTGGTGCCGGGAAGCGGCATCTACTGGACTGCTTTTTACGTGGTAACCAATGATCTGGAGCGCGCCGGTGCAAGAGGATTTCTGACACTGAAGGATGCAGTTGCGATTGTGCTTGGCATTCTCCTTGTTTTTGAGTTTCCGCAGAGCTGGTTCCGTAAGGTGTTGACAGACAAAAGCAAATAACCTATTATTGTAGTAGAGATTATAAACAAGGAGGAAGGAAAACAAATGGCATTGAATCAGTTTTCCAGAACACAGCTTCTGCTCGGACAGGAGAGCATGGATCTTCTGGCGAATGCAACCGTTGCCGTTTTCGGTATCGGCGGCGTAGGCGGATATACCGTAGAGGCGCTGGCAAGAAGCGGTGTCGGCCATTTTGTGCTGGTAGACGATGATAAGGTCTGCCTCACCAACATCAACCGTCAGATTATTGCGACGAGAAGCAGTGTCGGAAAATATAAAGTAGACGTAATGAAAGAACGCATTCTGGATATCAATCCGAAAGCGGAGGTAGAGGTATACAAATGCTTTTATCTGCCGGAAAATGCGGACGATTTTGATTTTTCGAAGTATTCATACGTGGTGGATGCTGTTGATACCGTGACAGCGAAGATTGAGATTATCATGCGCGCCAAAGCGTGCAATGTGCCGGTCATCAGCTGTATGGGAGCTGGAAACAAGCTGGACCCGACGAAGTTCCGCGTGGCGGATATCTATAAAACGAACATGTGTCCGCTGGCAAAGGTCATGCGGCGTGAGATGAAAAAACGCGGCGTGAAGAAACTGAAAGTGGTCTATTCAGAGGAAAAATCCCTCCGTCCGCTTGAGGATATGAGCATCAGCTGCCGGACAAATTGCATTTGTCCTCCGGGAGCTGCAAGAAAATGCACGGAGCGGCGTGATATCCCGGGCAGCGTAGCGTTTGTGCCGTCCGTAGCAGGACTGATTCTGGCGGGAGAGGTCATCAAAGATCTTTCCGGTGTCAGAGAGAGACGGCAGCTGCAGTAAAAAATAAGAATAAAAGGGACGAGCCCCGGAAAAGCAGTTGTGCTTTCCGGGGCTCGCCTTGTGTTTATGGAGATTTGAAATTTGAAAAATTACATTACGGCAACAACATCATATTCGGTGCAGCCTTCGGTGAGCGGAATCAGATTTCCTTCTACTGCGGTTCCGTTTACCGTGAGGGAAGAAATACCTTTCTCCCTGTGCTCCGGATTCTGGAAGGTGATGTTATACCATGCACCGCGGAAGTATCTGCGGATCTTGAACTCTTCCATATCGGACGGAATACACGGATTTAAGGAAAGTCCGTCGTAATCCGGCTGAATGCCGAGGATGTACTGGGAAACATTGACAAAAGTCCATGCGGCAGTACCGGTCAGCCAGGAGTTCTTTGCCTCACCGAAGTGAGCAGCGTCTTTTCCGGCGATCATCTGAGAGTAGACGTACGGCTCGGTGCGGTGGATCTCGCTGATGTCCTCAATGTAAGCCGGGCAGATCTTGCGGTACAGATCAAATGCGCGGTTTCCGTGGCCGACAACGGTCTCAGCGATGGAGATCCATGGGTTGTTGTGGCAGAAGATACCAGCATTCTCTTTGTATCCCGGCGGATAGGAGGAAACCTCACCAAGATTCAGGTAATACTTGGTGTAAGCCGGCTGCAGAAGAACAACGCCGTACTTGGTTTCCAGAATGTTCTGGACAGAAGTCAGGGCTTTTTCTGCCAGTCCTTCTTTGACACCGATTTCAGCAAGAACACAGAAGCCCTGCGGCTCGATGTAGATCTTACCTTCCTCACATTCATTGGAGCCGACTTTTTCGCCTGCTGCATCATAAGCACGCAGGAACCATTCGCCGTCCCAGCCTGCATCAAGGACTGCCTGGTAAACTTTTTCGACTTCTTTTTCTGCGTAAACAGCTTCTTCCTCATTGCCTCTGCGGCGGCAGATGGCTGCGTACTCTTTGCCGTATTTCACGAACATAGCGGCGATGAAAATGGACTCAGCAACTGGTCCCTCGGAAGGTCCTGTCGTCTGGAACGGTTCGCCCGGCTCTGCAGAGAAGCAGTTCAGGTTCAGACAGTCATTCCAGTCTGCACGGCCGATGAGCGGCAGTTTGTGCGGTCCGAGATGGGTTACGGTAAAGTCGAAGGAACGTTTCAGGTGCTCCATCAGAGGCTGTGCCTTGGTGGAATCGTTGTCGAAATCAACCTGCTCATCGAGAATGGAGAAATCTCCGGTCTCTTTGATGTAGGCGGCGCATCCGGCAATCAGCCAGAGCGGGTCATCGTTGAAGCCGCTTCCGATATCCATGTTTCCTTTCTTGGTCAGCGGCTGATACTGGTGATATGCGCTTCCGTCTTCAAACTGGGTAGCAGCGATATCGAGCAGACGCTCTCTTGCGCGGTCCGGAATCAGATGAACGAAGCCGAGCAGATCCTGGCAGGAATCACGGAAGCCCATACCACGGCCGGTGCCGGATTCGAAGTAGGATGCAGAACGGGACATGTTGAAGGTAACCATACACTGATACTGGTTCCAGATGTTGACCATGCGTCCCAGTTTTTCATCTGCACAGGAGAGCGCATATTTTGCCAGCAGGCCTTCCCAGTAGGAAGCAAGCTCTGCAAGTGCTGCGTCAACCTGCTCGTCGGTCTGATAGTGAGAGAGCATCTCTTTTGCCGGTTTTTTGTTGATCACGCCAGGAGCTTCCCATTTGTCATCCGCTGCATTCTCACAGTAGCCGAGAACAAAGATAAAGGAGCGGGACTCGCCTGGTTTTAAGGTAACGTCGATGTGGTGGGAACCGATCACACCCCATCCGCTGGCGACGGTGTTGCCTGCAGTGCCGCGCAGAACGGTCTCCGGGCGGTCATTTCCGCGGTAAGCGCCAAGGAAAGCGTCGCGGTCGGTATCGTATCCGTCGATCGGGCAGTTGACTGCATAAACAGCGTAATGTCTGCGGCGCTCGCGGTACTCAGTTTTGTGGTAAATTTCAGAACCCTGAATCTCAACTTCGCCGATGCTGAAGTTTCTCTGGAAGTTGGTCATATCGTCCACGGCGTTCCAGAAGCAGAACTCTACAAAAGAAGTCAGAGCCAGTGTTTTTTCTTCGGTGCCGTTGTTGGTCAGCATGAGACGGTTTACTTCGCAGGAATCTGCCAGCGGAACAAAAGCGGTCAGTTCAGCGGCAACTAAGTTTTTGGAAGAAACAAAGCGGCTGTAGCCAAGGCCATGATGGCACTCGTAGGAATCGAGCGGCGTCTGGGTCGGCTGCCAGCCCGGGTTCCAGACGGTATCGCCGTCCTTGATGTAGTAGTAGCGTCCGTTCTGATCGAGCGGCGTATCGTTATAACGGTAACGGGTCAGACGCAGAAGTTTTGCGTCCTTGTAGAAGCTGTATCCGCCGCAGGTATTGGAAATCAGAGAAAAGAAGTTCTCAGATCCCAGATAGTTGATCCACGGAAGCGGAGTCTTCGGGCTTGTGATGACATACTCTTTTTTCGCATCATCAAAATGTCCAAATTGCATGTGTGATACCTCCTTCGTCGTACAATGTAATTTCATTATACAGCCGAAAAAAGAAAAAACTAGCAAGAATTTGCTAAAAATATAAAAAAACGCCGAAACCGTTTTCGTGACAGTTTCGGCGTTTGTGGATATTCACGAATTGTTCCGCGATTCTGCAAATATTCGGAATCCGCTGGCGCTACGTCCTCATGTTTGGCGGGTTCCAAATTCGAACGCTTTATCGTGCAAGCACGAACAGCTTTCGAACTTTGAACCCTGGAATATCAGATCTTCTCGTGATTCTTAAATTTCTTAATAACTTTCTGAATACGATCCGCCGGATCCAGCAGTCCGCTGATGGAGGCATCGTGATTCAGCTTGTCGATGATGAGAGCGATATATTTGCTCAGGTCGCAGCTGATGTAGTACTCGCGGGAGAGAAGCTCCGGTGTCTGGTATACGACGTTGGTGGTCAGAACTTTTGTGAAGAGTCCTTCCTCATAAGCCTTGTCGAATTTCTCCAGTCCGCTGGTGAACAGTCCGAAGGTCGAGCACATGTAGATGTTGCGTGCCTCACGATCCTTTAAGAGTTTGGCAACTTCCAGCATACTCTCGCCGGAGGAGATCATATCGTCGATGATGATCATATCCTTACCTTTGACATCAGCACCGAGAAACTCATGGGCAACGATCGGGTTGCGTCCATCAATGATGGTAGAGTAGTCGCGGCGTTTGTAGAACATACCCATGTCAACACCGAGGTTGTTTGCCATGTAGATAGCACGGCCCATACCGCCCTCATCCGGGCTGATGACCATCAGATGATCCTTGTCGAGCTTCATATCCGGTGCATTGCGCAGGATGTTTTTGATGAACTGGTAAGCCGGCTGGATGGTTTCAAATCCATGCAGCGGAATCGCGTTCTGGACACGCGGGTCGTGAGCGTCGAAGGTGATGATGTTTTCTACGCCCATAGCAGTCAGCTCCTGCAGACCAAGTGCGCAGTCGAGAGACTCTCTTCCAGATCTCTTGTGCTGGCGGCTCTCATACAGGAATGGCATAATGACATTGATTCTGCGGGCTTTTCCACCGATGGCTGCGATGACACGCTTCAGATCCTGGAAGTGGTCGTCCGGAGACATGTGGTTGGTGTAGCCGCACAGAGAATAGGTCAGGCTGTAGTTGCAGACATCGAGCAGAATGTAGATATCGTCACCGCGGACAGATTCGTTGATGATACCCTTTGCCTCGCCTGAACCGAAACGCGGAACCTGAGACTGGATAATGTAGCTGTCACGCTCATATCCTTCATAGGCAGCGACATATTTTTCCGCAAATTCATTGCCGCGTCCCTTTCTCCAGCTGACCAGATAATCGTCGACCTTTTTTCCAAGTGCGGCGCTGCTGTTCAGCGGGATCAGTCCCAGTCTTCCGATTGGCAGTGTGTCAAAATGTCCTTCAGTTCCCTTACTCATGCTTTGGTTCCTCCCAAAAGTTTTTTCTGGATCCGAATATCGTTTCCAAAAAGTTTAATGATGGTGTAGTTACTTGAAATTCGTGAAAAGGTACGTTCCGAGTACGTCTCCATGAAGCGGTCAAGGGGCAGGTTCGTGGAGATGATCGTCGATTTCTTCCGCAGGATGCGTTCGTTGATGCAGAGAAAGAGCTGGGAAGAGACGAAGCTGTTGGTCAGTTCCGTACCTAAATCATCGATGATCAGAAGATCGCAGTCAAAGATATTGGCGTGAGCGTCTTTTGCTTCTTCTGAACTGGAAAAGGTGTAGCGTGCAAACAGGTCAAACAGATCAAATGCAGTAAAATAAATCACACAGAACGACTGCTCGATCAGTTCGCGGGCAATACAGTGCGAAAGAAACGTTTTTCCGACACCGGTGTCGCCGTAAAAGAAGAGATTTTCAAACGACGAGCCGAAATTGCGGACGAACGCCTGGCTTTTTTCGAGCGCGGCAGCAGCGGCCTCGCGGGAAGTGAGCGGTGTTCCGGTACTGGTCAGGCTGTCCGAGTAGTAATCCAGAGAGAACTGGCTGAAATTTTCGGCTTTCAGAAGCTCCTCCACGTTGGACTGCCGGTACAGAAGATCGACGGCAGCTTTTTTGAAGCAGGCGCATTTCTGCGTGCCGTTGATGTAGCCGGTGTCGCGGCAGAGCGGGCAGTCATACGTCAGCTCGAGATAGTCTGCCGGGTAGCCGTGCATGGAAAGGAGCGCCGCGCGTTCCTGGGAACGGTCACGGATGGCAGCATTCAGGTCGAGATCCATGGAAGCGTCTCCGTTCAGCATCGCTTTTGCTTTCCGAACCGAGAGGGATGCAATCTCGGCGTCGATTTCCGCAAGGCGCGGAATCTTTTCATAAGCAATGCGGATGTGCTCCTGCTGTTCTCTCTGGTGGCGGAGCTGCCGTTCGTTGTACATGCGCATAATCGCATCGTATTGCGGGTTTGTCAGTGCCATAGTTGTTTCGTCCTCCGGGCGTTATTTCAGAAGCTGTTCTTCTAACTTCTGGTAGTCGTATTCTCTCTGATGGAAATTGTTGAAGCGGTTACTTGAAGCAGCAGGAGCGGTTTTTCGTGCCGCATTCTGATCAGAAGCGGTTTTCTTCCTTTTCTGGTGCTCCGCATCGCGCTGTTCGACGTCTGCCATGGAGCGGACGCCCTGTTCCTTCCATTTGGAGAGAATGCCTTCCGCGTACTGGAAGCTCGGCTGGCCGATCTTGGAAACGGTGCGCTGACAGGCTTCGGTGATAAGATCAATCGTAAAACCGTAGGTATTCAGCCAGCGGTCCATCATCTCGGCTTCTTTTTCCACCGGTGCGCGGTTGCGGATGCCGAATGCTTTCAAAATTGTGTAGTAATGTTTGTTGAATGTCGTGGTCTCCTGTTTGGCAGAGGCAACATCGCGGATTCCGCTTTCCTGCCAGGCGAGTCCTACCTTTTTCAGGTAGTGGATGCTGGTGCTTCCCTTCGAAACACAGTATTCCACCAGGTATTCCAGAAGATCCGCGGAAAAGTGGAGATCATCATAGAAAAACATGATGCATTCGATTTCCGTTGGCGACAGAAGATGACCGAAATACGTCTGCGCAACGTAAAGAACGTGCTGCAGTTCTTCGCGGCTGCCGGGAGCGTGTTTTTTTTCTACTGACTGTCCGGAAATACCGGAACTGGAAAGATCATCTGCCGGAGAAGAGGCAGATGGGGCAGAAACGGCCGGCTGTGGTGATGGAGCCGGGGTCTGTTCCGTCTGCGGGATTTCAACGGATACAGCAGAAACAGCCGGTGCAGCCGCAATCGGGCCGGAAATCGAGGATTCCGGTGTTGGAAGGATTCCGCTTTCTTCCTTCCGGACAAGCGGCAGAAAGGCGATTCCGGTCGGAACGCTTTCCCCAGTGGTGTAGGAGAGCGAGAGGAGTCCCTGCTTCTCCCAGTATTTCAGCGCCCGGACGATATCGTTTTCCGTGCAGGAAAAAAAATCTGCCATCGATGACAGAGTGGAATCCTGCTGATGGTCTTTGACCAGCTTCAGCAGATAAAGGTACACTTTTACAAATTCTCCGTTGGCTGCGGGCATATATTGTTCCAGAAAAAGATCCGGCACAGCAGTCACACTGGCCAGGCAGTCATTGTTTAATGTCAGCATACTCAAAATTACACCATCCTGTTCTTATCGTGCGGCAGATTTTTACTTTTAGCGATCTGTTTTTTATTATACGTCTTGCCTTCTCATACACAACCAAGTATAACACAGTATTTTCGACAAGTGAATAGGTGTTTTGCGGAAAAAACATTCCGGGAAAAAGGCACGGTGGATGAAAAAGGACTGTGGACAATGTGGATAATGTGGAGAAATCCGTTTTGTGAAATATTATCATCTACCAAAAATGTTGAAAAATGGAGGAAAACAGGGAAGTATAGGACTTTCTGGTGATATCGTTATGTAAACAAAGTTATACACAGGAAATCCACATTGTGTGGATCGTAAAAATGTGTATAAAATTGTGGACAATGTGGATAACTCTGAAAACAGGCGAAAATACAGGAAAATAGCTGTGAATAAAAATGTGCGTAACTATTTGGCGAAAAGACAGATTGTGTGGATTCGGAGCAAAAAAAGACCCTGTGGAAAAAAGGAAAACTCCATTTTCCACAGGGAGCAGGTAAAGCGAAAGAATGATTTTATTTTTCGGAAGCAAGAAGCTCCTCACCGATTTTTACAACGTCTCCGGCACCCATGGTGATCAGCATGTCGCCCTCGGCAAGATTTTCGTTCA
The DNA here is from genome assembly GCF_003479665.1 of Blautia sp. AF14-40. Taxonomy (NCBI): domain Bacteria; kingdom Bacillati; phylum Bacillota; class Clostridia; order Lachnospirales; family Lachnospiraceae; genus Blautia; species Blautia sp. AF14-40. The sequence goes on along the minus strand of NZ_QUHK01000022.1, from coordinate 26,523 downwards.
GATAGTTTTCGATTTCCGCAAAGGATGGGAAATATTCGCAGGCAGTGCCGAGTTTTACAATGCGTTCCTGGATATCTTTGGAGGAGATGCCGAGCGTATCGGTTTCTCTGGCTGCGTAAATATCGGCGAGAACCACATGGTCTGCCAGGGAAAGAGCGGCAGCGAAATCATCGAGCAGCGCTTTCGTTCTGGTGTAGGTATGCGGCTGGAAGACGCACCACAGTGTTCTGTGCGCACAGTTTTCAGCGGCTTCCATCGTTGCACGGATTTCGGTTGGATGATGCGCATAATCGTCGATCACCTTTGCTCCGTGGTATGTACCCTTATACTGGAAACGGCGGTCGGTTCCGCGGAAGGTGGCAAAGCCTTCGTGGATGGCGTTTTCCGGCAGCTGCAGTTCATCGGCCAGTGCAATGGCAGCCAGGGCGTTGGAAACGTTGTGAAGTCCCGGAACCATCAGCGTATAGCGACCGCGCAGCTCGCCACGGCAGATGCAGTCGAAGGACGGGTGATCGAACTCATCGTAGGTGATGTTGGCAGCGGTATAATCAGCGACAGCCTGATTCTCCAGCGCGTAGGTGACAACCTTACAGCCAAGACCTTCGGTCACGTAATCGTATTTCGGCGTATCGGCATTGATAATCAGCATGCCGTCGGTCGGGAGCAGACGGGCAAACGCACGGAAAGAGTGGCGGATGTCGTCGATATCCTTGAAGAAATCGAGATGGTCTGCATCCATGTTGAGGATAATGCCGATTTTCGGAAAGAAGCTTAAGAAACTGTTGGTATACTCGCATGCCTCGGTCAGGAAGGTTTCGGAATGGCCGACACGGATATTTCCGCCGATGGACGGAAGAATACCGCCGACAGAAATAGTCGGATCGCAGTCAGCGGCCATCAGAATGTGGGAGAGCATAGAAGTTGTTGTCGTCTTTCCGTGTGTACCGGAAACGGCGATCGGTGTATCGTAGTTGCGCATGATCTGTCCGAGCAGCTCGGCACGGGTCAGCATCGGAACACCGGCAGCTTTTGCAGCGGCAAATTCCGGATTGTCCGGATGGATGGCTGCGGTATAAACAACAAGGTCGGTTCCCGGAAGAATGTTTTCTGCCTTCTGACCGTAGAAAACCTGTGCGCCAAGAGAAGTCAGGTGGCGGGTCAGGTCACTTTCTTTTGCATCGGAACCGGAAATTGTAAAGCTTTCTTTTAAAAGAATCTCGGCAAGGCCGCTCATGCTGATGCCGCCGATGCCAATAAAATGTATATGGATTGGTTTGCTGAAATCTACTTCGTACATGGTATCTCCTTCAATGTGTCTTTTCACTGAAAATGGGGAAATTTTCTCAATACATATTTTTCAATTAATATAGGAAAGAACAGAACGAAATGCAGCGCCGGTTCCCCGGAATCCGGCTGGAACTGTTCTGGCTAATAGTATACACGTATTTGCCGGAAAAGTAAAAGAAAAAAAGCGGATGAATTCGAAAATGAAATAAAAAACAATGGATAAGTATTATAAACCAGAACATATGCAAAAAGAAATATTGCAAACTAAAATGAACGAAATGTAACAAAAACTGGTAAAAATAAATGAATACGCTGTCGAAAATTGTAGAAAATCATGATACGATTTTTGACACAAATAAAATGC
>NZ_QUHK01000022.1:0-24862 GCF_003479665.1 Blautia sp. AF14-40 | reverse complement strand
TAGAAAATCATGATACGATTTTTGACACAAATAAAATGCATAGTCAAAATCAATAAAATATAAGATAAAATAAAAGAAAAATTATAAAAAATGTTCACAATGAGACGGAAGTGTGATATAATTTTAATTGTAGTTATCAAAGAAGTGCGTGGATATGAAAAACCAGAACCGACAGCATGGTTGCTGTTTCGTACACAGGGAGACAGGTGCTGTTTCGCTGCGTGAGAAAGTGATTCAGGTGTAAGTAGCCCCTTCCTGCAAGGCAAAGCCTGAAGGGGGGCAGCGAAGGTTACCGTTCGCGGAAAAGCGGTGAACGGTAAGCGTAGAACCGTACATTCTTACAGTTACTGCAAATCTTTAGATACGACAAGAGGTGATTGCATGATTAAGAAAGAGATGATAGCAATGCTGCTGGCAGGCGGTCAGGGAAGCCGTCTCGGTGTGCTCACGGAGAAAGTGGCAAAACCGGCAGTAGCATTTGGCGGAAAGTATCGAATCATCGACTTCCCGCTCAGTAATTGTATCAATTCAGGAATTGATACGGTAGGCGTACTGACCCAGTATCAGCCGCTGCGGCTGAACACCCATATCGGAATCGGCATTCCGTGGGATCTCGATAAAAACGAAGGCGGTGTAACCGTTCTGCCGCCATACGAAAAAAGTACAAGCAGTGAATGGTATACAGGAACAGCAAATGCAATTTACCAGAACATGGCTTATATGGAAACATACAATCCGGAATATGTTCTGATTCTTTCCGGCGACCACATTTACAAAATGGATTACGAGGTGATGCTTGACTATCACAAAGCAAATCACGCAGATGTGACCATCGCATGTATGCCGGTACCGATCGAAGAAGCGAGCCGTTTCGGTGTCATGATCACAGACGGAAACGGAAGAATTACCGAATTTGAAGAAAAACCGGAGCACCCGAGAAGCAACCTCGCTTCTATGGGCATCTATATTTTCAGCTGGAAAGCATTAAAGGAATCTCTGACAGCCCTGAAGGATCAGCCGAGCTGTGACTTCGGAAAACACATTCTGCCGTACTGCCGCGACAACGGAAAACGTCTGTTTGCGTATGAGTTCAACGGCTACTGGAAAGATGTCGGAACGCTTGGCTCATACTGGGAAGCAAATATGGAGCTGATCGATATTATTCCGGAATTCAATTTATATGAGGAGTTCTGGAAGATCTATACCAAAGGTGATATCATCCGTCCGCAGTATGTTTCAGGGGACGCTGTCGTCGACCGCTGTATTATCGGCGAGGGCGCTGAAATCTACGGAGAGGTACATAATTCCGTCATCGGTGCGGATGTGCGCATTGAAAAGGGTGTTGTTGTAAGAGATTCTATTATTATGCGCCACAGCACAATCGGCGAGGGAACCCAGGTCAATAAGGCCATTATTGCAGAAAACGTACATGTCGGCAAGCATGTTGTGATGGGCGTTGGCGAGGAAGCGCCGAACGTCTTAAAACCGAATATTTACGGATTCGGACTTGTGACCGTTGGAGAAAAGGCAGTCATTCCGGATGGCGTAACCATTGGAAAGAATGTCTGCATTTCCGGCGAAACTTCCCTTGAGGATTACCCGGATGGCACACTTCCGTCCGGCGGAGCAATTGTAGAAAAGGACGGTGAGTAATATGAGAGCATTGGGAATTATTCTTGCAGGCGGTAACAACAACAAAATGAGAGAGCTGTCCAATAAAAGAGCCGTTGCAGCTATGCCGGTCGCAGGCAGCTTCCGCAGCATCGATTTTGCGCTGTCAAGCATGGCAAACTCTCATATTCAGAAGGTGGCTGTCCTGACACAGTACAACGCCAGATCCTTAAATGAACATTTGAGCTCTTCCAAATGGTGGGATTTCGGAAGAAAACATGGCGGTCTGTTTGTATTTTCTCCAACCGTTACATCAGATAACAGCTGGTGGTACCGTGGAACGGCAGACGCGATCAGTCAGAACCTGAGCTGGCTGAAAAACAGCCATGAACCGTACGTAGTCATCGCATCGGGAGATGGCGTATACAAACTGGATTTCAATAAGGTACTGGAATACCATATTGCAAAACGTGCGGATGTTACCGTGGTATGCACGGATTCAAAGGAAGCAGATACCAGCCGCTTCGGCGTCCTGAAGATGAATGAGGACTGCCGCATTGAGGAGTTCGAGGAAAAACCGATGGTTTCGAGCTCCAACGTGATCTCTACCGGTATCTATGTCATCCGCCGTCGCCAGCTGATCGAAATGATTGAGCGCAGCGCACAGGAAGACCGCTACGACTTTGTAAAGGATATTTTAATCCGTTACAAAAACCTGAAACGGATTTACGGATACAAGATCAATACCTACTGGAGCAACATTGCTACCGTAGATTCCTATTACAGAACCAACATGGATTTCCTGAAACCGGAGGTAAGAGATTACTTCTTCGGACAGTATCCGGGCATCTACTCCAAGATCGACGATCTTCCGCCGGCAAAATACAATCCTGGCTGCACAGTGAAAAATTCTCTTGTATCCAGCGGCTGTATCATCAACGGACAGGTTGAGAACTCTGTTTTGTTCAAGAAGGTATATGTTGGAAACAACTGTGTGATTAAAAATTCTATCATCTTAAATGATGTATATCTCGGAGACAACACTCACATTGAAAACTGTATTGTGGAGAGCAGGGACACCATCCGTGCAAACTCCTATCACTGTGGGGAGGACGGCATCAAAATTGTTGTCGAAAAAAACGAAAGATACGCCATCTGATTATGGGGTGAAAGGGGCATAAAAGTTTATGAACATTACAGACGTGAGAGTACGCAAGGTAACAAAAGAAGGAAAAATGAAGGCGGTTGTGTCTATCACAATCGATGACGAATTTGTCGTACATGATATTAAGGTAATCGAAGGAGAAAAAGGACTGTTCATCGCAATGCCGAGCCGTAAGGCTACGGACGGGGAGTACCGCGATATCGCACATCCGATCAACTCCGGAACCAGAGAAAAAATTCAGACCATTATCCTGAAACAGTACGAACAGGCGATGGCAGAAGCGGAAGCAGAGGAAGCTGCTGCAGAGGCCTGAGCAAAAAGGAAGAAAGAACGCCCCCGGGCGGAAAACGGAAGTGGTTACGTTTTCCGCCCGGGGGCGTTTTTGTCAGTAAAAACAAAGATGACGATATACAAAAGTATATCGCCATCTTTTTATGAGGGGGGAGATAGTGAGTGGTTTATCAACTATCCGAGCTTTATTATAAAAGGAATATGTGAGCAAAGTGTGTCCAAATTCTAAAAGAAATGGAAAAAATATAAAGAAAAGAAGAAAAATTGTGGGAAGAGGTATGGACAGAAGAGAGAAGAGAGCGTAAAGTGAGAGAAAAATGTATCTTCGGAGTCTTTTTTTGTGCCTGTATTTGCGCGAGCTGAAAAATTCCGGGAGTACATCATAAAAAGAGGAGGAAACAGGATGAGACAGAAGAGAATCAGCGATTACGGATATCGGATCGGACATCATGAAAACGGACCGCGAAACAAAATTACGGATGTGCCCGGTGTGCGGGTAGGCCATGCGACGGTGGAAAGTGGAAATCAGCATACCGGAGTGACGGTGATTGTGCCGGGAGAAGGCAATCCGTTTCTGAAAAAGTACCTGGCGTCTGCCTATGTGCATAATGGTTTCGGGAAAACGTGCGGTCTTGTGCAGGTACAGGAGCTCGGAACTCTTGAAACGCCCATTGCCCTGACCAATACACTGAATGTCGGAAAAGTGGCGGATGCCATGATTTCCTGGATGATACAGCAGACCAAAAAAGAAGGGGAAGATGTTTTTTCTATCAATCCGGTTGTCGGAGAATGTAATGATTCGAGAATCAATGAGATTTGTAACCGGGTAGTGGGGGAAAAAGAGCTGTATCAGGCACTGGAGCAGGCGGATACAGACTTTGCGGAAGGTGATATCGGTGCCGGAACAGGAACTATCTGCTATGGGCTGAAAGGGGGAATCGGATCAGCATCCCGCACGCTGGTGCTTGACGGAAAAACATATACCATTGGTGTTCTGGTACAGTCAAATTTCGGGGCAACCAGAGATTTGAAAATCAGTGGAAAACCGGCAGGAGAGAAGATTCTGGAGCGGATCCGGAAGGAAGAATGCGGAAGCAGCGCCGAAGACCGGGGATCAATTATGACGGTTCTGGCAACAGACCTTCCGGTATCGGAGCGGCAGCTGTACCGGATTATCCGCCGCTGTGGAGTTGGAATCGCCAGAACAGGAGCCTACACCGGCCACGGAAGCGGTGAAATCATGATCGGATTTACAACAGCAAACCGCGTAGACACAAAGAGTACATGTGAGGTGGAAGTGTGTGCCCGGATAAAAGAAGAAAAAATCAACGAGGCATTTGAAGCAGCGGCAGAGGCTGTGGAGGAAGCGATCCTGAACTCTATGGTAACCGCAAAGGAAAAAAGAGGCCTGGACGGAGCCAGATACCGCAGCCTTGCCGAGTTTCTGGAAATACCGGGATTCCCGGAATAAATTATTTTTCCAGAACCATACGCCCCAGCTCGGAAATTTCACATCCGCCTTTTGTCCGGTGCACGATGAGATAACCGGCGGAAGAAAGCTCTCCGAGTACGGTGCGCAGAGCCGCTTCGGATACAAAGGTTTCTCCGTCGGCCAGTCCGTTTTTGATTGCCAGGCGGCCTGCTTTTGGATGTGTCGATACGAAAGAAAGAACCTGATATTGAAGGTTGGTGAGGGAAACGTCAGCCATCTGGCGGGAACGGAGGTATGTCGGCAGATCGGAAAGCTGCAGCTTATGGCTGCTGTACCGGGTAAACAGGCTGCAGGACAGATTGTACAGCTCATGAATATTTCCGGGGTACGCATATTCCTTCAGAAAGCGCAGAAGCCCTTCCGAAAAGATCCGGTCGCAGGTCATATCGGTGTTGTGGAAAAACTGAAGCAGAAAGTAATTGAGAAGATCGGGAATATCCTCCCTGCGTCTGCGGATCGGGACTGTCTGAAGCTCTGAAGCGCTTAAAAGGTGAAAAAGCTCCCGCAGGAAGGTTCCTTTTTCTACTTTTTTGTAAAGGTTATCATCCGCAATAGCAATGATACGCACATCGAAACGGCGGGTTTCCGGTGCGGAAAAGAAGTTACCATGAACATTGGTAAGAATATTGACCAGCAGATCCTGAATGGAAAGCGGAAAACGGTCCACCTGGGAAAGGACGAGTGTGCCATGGTTGGTTTCGGCAAGAAGCCGGAGCAGGGAGGCTTCGGTCAGATCATTTCCGGGAGAATGAAGAACGGAAAACGGATAATGGTGGCGGCGCGAAAAATTGTGGATCGCACGTGCGAGTGTCCGGCGCTGTGTACCGCTTTCTCCCTGGATCAGAATCGGAAAATCAAAAAGTGCAAGATGTCTGGCCTGCGCCATCAGATTCTGGACGGAATCTGCGTGGGACAGGGAAAGGGAAAAGGTACGGGAGGAAGCAAAAAAAGTGCTTTCTTCCGTTTTTTCGTCTTTCGATACCGACATTTCCGTGGATCTGCCATCGGGAAGAAACGCAAGAAAAACAGGTTCTGTATCCGGAAAAACCATAGAGAGAACGCTTAACGTGATCTGTGTTTTCTGATCCGAAAGGAGAAGGGTCCAGTCACCGTTGCGGTCGAAAGCAGTGTCCGCGTAGGCAGACGGAAGACATTCCGAAAAAGGCTGTCCTTCAAAGTTGGAGGAGGGAAGCGAGAAGGCATGTGCAAATTTAGCGTTCATGAACTGAATGAGGCCATCCGCACCAAACAGACAGATGCCAATGGGAAGAGAGAACAGGATAACCTGCATGAGCTGTTCGGTCTGTACATAATTTGTATAGTAAGTTTCTGAGGTCTTGACGGTGTGAAGAATCTGATTGACATAATTGCGCGATACACGGTTTACGGTCTGCAGAGGAATGTTGAAATATTCGCAGAGCTGTAAAATAGTGGAAATATCGATGATGCGGTTGCCGATATCCAGCACATTGGGAATGCGGGAAGGAACGAGCTGCGGCTCGCCGGCGGTGATGGCAAACTGAATGTCAGACTCGGTATCCTTGCATCCGGGATAAAACGGAACAAAGTCATATTGTGTGATGCCGCATTCCTCAAACTGGGAAATGATAGCGAGCGTGGAATATTTATCATCGTTTACCAGATAGACACGTTCGTGCGGCGGAATCTGAATGATTTTATCCAGGAACATATGGTTGAAAACGCGGTCGCAGGGGAGCTGCAAAATGGAGGAGTCAAGGGTAAGCGGAAAGGTTTCCATGGCGCGGGCGGTTGGAAAAAGGACGCACTGGTATCCCCGGAAGAGAGAGGGGTCTGTGGCCTGCTCTCTCAAAAGGGTATTGAAGGTGAGATATTCACCGAGCACGGAGTGAAGATAAGACTGAAATTCGGAAAGCATTCGTTTCCGGGAAGAAATGATCAATACGTTGCCAAGCTTTTGTTTTCTGTTCATAAAGGGACCTCTTTTCCTGCTAAAAAGTGGTAATGGGTTAAAAATTAGGATAATTATATCATTTTTGACGAAAATAAACAACCTAAATGCAAAAAGACAAAAAAGAAAAGAAAAAATCAAGAAGAATGCTTTGACATAGTGACGCATTACATCTATAATACCGATTAAGCAAAGGGGCTGTAAAAAAAAGGTAAGGCATCTTTGCTCTTTTTTATATCATGGTTCTGTTATCTGTGAAAAGAAAGAACAAAGAAAACAGCAACACTTGCAGAAAAGGAGGAGACAACAATGAAAAAAAGACATGTAATGCGTGCTCTGGTTGCAGCAGCAACGGCACTGGCACTGACAGCATGTGGATCGACAGGTTCTTCTGACACAAGTAAGAGCACATCAACAGCATCCGCTGCATCGACCTCATCCGGTTCAGAAGCAGGTACGGAGAATACCATCACGATTCCGGCAGGCGAGTCGGTATCCCAGGATTCTGATGTTACGGCAATGGTAGCTGTAGACTTTACCACCATGGATCCGATGGATACTTCCGATACACTTTCCGGTGGCGTACAGCGAATGATGATGGACGGTTTGTTTGGATTTGATGAGAATATGCAGATCATTCCGATGCTGGCAACCAGCTACGAAGCAAATGACGAAGCAACCGAGTATACGATTCATCTTCGTGAGGGCGTAAGCTTTACCGATGGAACTCCGTGGAATGCAGATGCCCTGATTGCAAACGTAAACAAATGGGCAGATAAGAGCCTTGGACTGAAACGTACTACATTCCTCTGCAATGTTCTGGATCATGCAGAGAAGGTAGATGATTATACCGTTAAAATTTATTTATCACAGTCATTCGGTGCTTTCATCAGCAACCTGGCACATCCGGCTACGCTGATCATGAGCCCGAAACAGATTGAAGCAGGAGAAGATGCCTGTGCACAGGCACCGGTAGGAACCGGACAGTACAAATTTGTTGAGTGGGTTGCCGGTGACCATATGAAAGTAGAACTGAACAAAGACTGGTGGGGATATGACGCAGACGTCTGCGGCGGAACTGCTCTGGCAGATGCAGATGCAGGATTTAAGAGCATCACATTCAAACCGGTTGCAGAAAGTGCTACCCGTGTATCTGCAATTCAGGCAGGTGACGCACAGATTATGTGGTCTGTACCGACAGAAAGTGTTGACACCTTAAAAGGTGACAGCAACGTATCCGTTGGAATGGGCGACAGCATCGCCGTATGGTACTTCTTCATGAATACACAGAAAGCACCGTTCAACGATGTGAAGGTTCGTGAGGCAATGGCTTATGCAATCAACAAAGAGGCATATATCCAGGTCGTTATGAACGGTTACGGTTCTGTGGCAACTTCTATGGTAGGAGAAGAAGTACAGCACTACAAAGGAAATGATCCGTATTCCTACGATCCGGAAAAAGCAAAAGAGCTGTTAAAGGAAGCAGGATATCCGGATGGATTTACCACAACACTGATGTACAGCAACACGACAGCAAATCAGAAAAAAGCAGAGTTCTACAAACAGCAGCTTTCTGAGGTTGGTATTGATCTGGAATTGAACGGAATGGAAAATGCCGTTCTGAATGAAAAGGTTCAGGGAGCTGACTGCGCAGGAGCAGATGCCGAGGTTGACTGCTACTTAAGCGGATGGTCTACTTCCACCGGTGATGCTGACTGGGGACTTCGCCCGATGCTGGCAACCGAATCTGAACCGCCGATGAGCTACAACATCAGCTACTATGAGAATGAAAAAGTAGATCAGCTTCTCAAAGATGGTCTTGCAACAGCAGATGAAGACAGACGTGGTGAGATCTATGCAGAAGTACAGGATACTGTATGGAAGGATCTTCCGCTGCTCTGCATCGCAAGCGATAAAAACATCTGGGCAACCAGCAACAACATTACCGGAGTATATCTGTTAGGCGATGGAAGCATCGGCATGAGAAATGCCAGAATGGCAGCCGAATAACGGCAGACTGAAATAAGGATATGAAAAAGACCCCGGCGTCCTTCCATCAAAAGAGGGCGCCGGTTTCTTACAAACAGGAAAGCAGGCAGTGATCCGTGGGATTGTACCTGTAGGATAAGCATGAAAGTAGGAGATACAATATGCCAAAATATATACTGAAGCGTATTGTGGGTACGATCCCCACACTGATTATTGTTGTTACATTTGTATTTTTCTTTGTCCGCCTGATTCCGGGAGATCCGGCGAGACTCGTTGCAGGAGAGCAGGCAACACAGGATGACGTAGAGGCAGTAAGAGAAGAGCTTGGCCTCAATAAATCCATTCCGACACAGTATGTTACCTACGTGACAGGACTTTTAAAAGGAAATCTCGGAACCTCCCTTCGAACAAAGCAGCCGGTTACAAAGGAAATTGCGGGAAGATTCGGAAATACCGTCCGTCTGGCATTTGTCACATTGCTGTGGAGCTCGGTTGTTGGTGTGCTCTTTGGTGTGTGGTCCGGAACACACCGGGGAAAATGGCAGGATTATACCGGAATGACGATTGCGGTCTCGGGTATTTCACTCCCCTCGTTCTGGATCGGCTTTCTGCTGATTATGCTGTTTGCGGTAAAACTGCGAATTCTGCCGACAACAAGCGGAACAAGCCTGAAAAGTCTGATTATGCCGTCGATCACGCTCGGCGTCGGAATTGCAGCCGTGATCGCACGATTTACAAGATCCTCCATTATTGAGGTTTTAAAAGAAGATTACGTCAGAACAGCAAGAGCAAAAGGAATCAAAGAAAAGGTTGTGATCTGGAAGCATGTTTTCCGCAACTCCATGATCTCCGTCGTGACGGTTGTGGGTCTGCAGTTCGGCTTTCTGCTGGGAGGTTCTGTTGTCACAGAAACGGTATTTGCCTATCCTGGCCTTGGCTCCCTTCTGATTGAATCGGTCAATTACAGAGATTATCCGGCAATCCAGTCCCTGATTCTGATCTTTTCGCTGCAGTTTATCGTCATCAACCTGATTGTCGATATCCTCTATGCGGTTCTGAATCCGGAAATTAAACTTCAGTAGGAGATGAGTGGAATGAAAGAAAAGAAAAAAGTACAGACCGAGAACCAGGAGAGAATTAAAACTCCGTTTTCTGAGATGGTTCGAAAATTTAAAAAACAGAAAAATGCAGTAGTTGCGCTTTGTTTTATCATTTTTCTCATTTTCCTTGCGTTTTTCGGAAGCAAAATTGTGCCGTACGGAATCAATGAGTATGATTACAATGCGATTCTGCAGGGACCAAGTATGAAGCACCTGTTTGGAACGGATGAGTTTGGACGGGATCTGTTTTCCCGTATCGTCTGTGGAACCCGGATTTCACTTGCAGTCGGATTCGGCGCTGTTACGGTCGGTGCAGTCTGTGGTACCATTCTCGGACTTCTGGCCGGATATTACGGCGGATGGATTGATTCTATTATTATGAGAATCTGCGATGTCCTGTTCGCTTTTCCGGGACTGATTCTTGCAATCGCCATCGTGGCAATCCTCGGAAGCGGCATGACAAACGTTGTGATTGCGGTCGCTGTCTTTTCTACACCGACCTTCGCACGACTTGTCCGAAGCAAAACGCTGAGCCTGAAAAATTCCGTCTTTGTCCTGGCGGCACGGAACATCGGTGTTTCCGATGCAAGAATTCTGTTTCACCATATTCTGCCGGGAGCCATTCCGGACATCATTGTACAGTATTCCATGTCATTTGGATCTTCCATTCTGACGGCATCGAGCCTTTCCTTCCTGGGAATGGGAGCACAGCCGCCGACACCGGAATGGGGACTGCTTCTTTCCAACGGAAGAAACTATATGACGAGCGCAATGTATGTGACGATTTTCCCGGGTCTTGCGATTTTCCTTACCGTACTGAGCTTTAACCTGTTAGGCGACGGACTTCGCGATGCACTCGATCCGAAACTTTCCGATTGATAAGGAGGAGCAGAAGTGGCTACTGATAACGTACTTGAGATAAAAAATTTACATACGTATTTCTATACCGATGGCGGTGTGATCAAAGCAGTAGACGGTGTCGATGTGGAGCTTCGACGCGGCGCAACGCTTGGCATCGTAGGCGAGTCGGGAAGTGGAAAGAGCGTGACATCCCTCTCTGTGATGGGATTACTGACCGGAACGAAAGGAAAAATTGCTGATGGCGAAATCCTGCTGGATGGCGATGACATTGTAAAGCTGACGAAGGAACAGCAGAGAAAGCTGCGCGGAAGCAAAATTTCCATGATTTTCCAGGAACCGATGACCAGTCTGAATCCGGTCATGAAGATCGGAGACCAGGTGGCAGAATGTGTTCTGCAGCACGAAAAAATATCAAAAAAAGAGGCACTGAAAAAGGCAGAGGACATGCTCCGGAAAACGGGTGTTCCGCGTGTGGAGCATATGATGAAGGAGTATCCGTTCCAGCTTTCCGGCGGACAGAGACAGAGGGTCATGATTGCCATGGCGCTTGTATGCAAGCCGGAAATCCTGATTGCGGATGAGCCGACGACCGCACTGGATGTAACGATTCAGGCACAGATACTGGATCTGATGAATCAGCTGAAAAAAGAGACGGGTACATCCATCCTGTTTATTACACATGATCTTGGCGTTGTTGCAGAGGTCTGCGATGATGTTGCCGTTATGTACTGCGGCCGCGTGGTAGAGCGCGGAGATGTAAAAACAATTTTCGCCAATCCGTCCCACCCGTATACGAAGGGACTGCTGGGATCGATTCCGAGACTGGGAGACGCCGGAAAAGAACTGAAGTCGATTCCGGGTAACGTTCCAAACCCGAAATATATGCCGAAAGGCTGCAAATTTGAGCCGCGATGTCCATACGCTTCGGAAAAATGCCGCGAGGAAGAACCGGGATTTTTCCAGATCGAGGAAGGCCATATCAGCAGATGCTGGCTCTGCGAAAGCGGACAGCTCAAAACAGATCACGTAGAGAAGGCAGGTGACTAGGATGTCGGATACATTACTTAGAGTAGAGGATTTGAAAATTTATTATCCGGTTGCCGGAAGCGGATTTGGGAAAAAGGAATTCGTCAAAGCGGTAGACGGAGTTACCTTTGAGGTGAAAAAAGGAGAGGTATTCGGAATTGTAGGCGAGTCCGGCTGCGGAAAATCCACACTGGGAAGAGGGGTCTGCAAACTGGAAAATCTGACATCAGGCCATGTGTATCTGGATGGCGAAGATATTACAGAGTACAATGACCGGAGAATGCGTTCCATCCGGAAAAAAGTACAGATGGTTTTTCAGGATCCGTATGCGTCCCTGAATCCACGGATGTCCGTTTTTGACATCATTGCAGAGCCGCTGCTGGTGCATCATCTGTATCAGGATAAAGCGGATCTGGAAAAGAAAGTGCTGGATCTTTTGCACCGGGTAGGACTGGATGACTACCATGCAAACCGTTATCCACATGAATTTTCCGGCGGTCAGCGTCAGAGAATCGGAATTGCCCGTGCACTTGCGGTAGAACCGTCTCTGATCATCGCAGACGAACCGGTTTCGGCACTGGATGTGTCTATTCAGGCGCAGGTTCTGAATCTTTTAAATGAACTGAAGCATGACCTGGATCTGACCTATATTTTTGTTGCACATGACCTGAGCGTTGTGGAATACATCAGTGACCGTGTCGGCGTTATGTATCTCGGCAATTTCGTGGAGGTCGGAGAAAAAGAGAAAATTTACAGCAATCCGATGCATCCGTATACGCAGGCACTGCTTTCCGCAGTTCCGGTTCCGGATCCGACGGCAAAAAGAGAAAGAATTTTGCTTGAGGGAAGTATCCCGTCCGCGCACAAGCCGCCGACAGGTTGCAAATTCCACACCAGATGTCCAAAATGCATGGAATGCTGTAAAACACAGGCGCCGGAGCGGTATGAAGTGGATGACGGACATTACGTATATTGTCATCTTTATGATAAAGAAAGAAGGGAACAGCAGAAATGAAGCTTTTTATCAGTGCAGACATCGAAGGATGTGCCGGAGTGGCACTGACCGATGAAACGCATAAGAAGGAAAGCGTGTACCAGAGATTTGCAGAGGAGATGACCGAAGAGGTCGTTGCGGCATGCGAAGCGGCGCATGAAGCGGGGGCGGATGAGATCGTTGTAAAGGACGGTCATGGAGATGCATCTAACATTGACCCACTGAAAATGCCGGAGTATGTCACCCTGATCCGGGGAAAGAGCGGTCATCCGTACAATATGATGTATGGCATCGACGACAGCTATGACGGCGTGTTGTATCTTGGATACCATGCACCGGCAGGAGATCCGAATTTTTCGATCAGCCACACATCGACAGGAAACAGCCTGTATATCCATCTGAATGGAAAAGTGATGAGTGAGTGCATGCTGAACAGCTATACGGCAGCATCACATCACGTACCGGTGCTGTTTCTTTCCGGAGATGAAGAGATCTGCCGACAGGCCAAGGAACTGGTTCCGGGCATTACGACGGTGGAAACAAAGCATGGTGTCGGTGCGTCAACGTGGTGCAAAGCGAAAGAAAAAGTGATCTCCGAAATCCGGGAAGGGGTAAAAAAGGCAGTTGCCGGACAGAAAAAAGAGTGCCAAGTGGCCCTTCCTGAGCACTTTACGTATGAGGTAACCTATAAAGACTGGAAAAAAGCGTACACGATGTCGTTTTATCCGGGAATGCAGAAGGTAGATACCTTCACAAATAAGCTGGAGACAGATCGCTGGATGGATATTGTCACAGCACATTGCTTTGTTGTATATTAAGAATATAAATCTGACAGAAACCCAAAGAAAAGAGGATAAAACAATGGATATAGAAATGTTTGGTAAGCTTTCCGATGCATTTGGACCAAGTGGATTCGAGGAGGATGTCATCCGTACCATAGCAGATTACTGCAAAGAATTTGATGTAGAAAATGACGCAATGAATAACCTGTATGTGCGGATGCCGGGAACAGAGAAGGATTCCCGTCCGGTCATCCAGCTGGATGCCCATCTGGACGCATGCGGTTTCATGGTACAGAATATCCAGGACAACGGATGCCTTGGCATTATCATGCTTGGCGGCTTTCATCTGACCAGCCTTCCGGCACATGCGGTATGGATCCGCACCAGATCCGGAAAAATGGTACATGGTATTATCTGTGCAAAACCGGTTCATTTCATGACAACAGCGGAACGCAACAGTCAGACTCTGGAAATTGAAAAAATGTATGTGGATGTCGGAGCAACCAGCCGCGAGGAGGTTGAAAACGTTTTCGGAATCCATATCGGTGATCCGATGATGCCGGATGTAACCTTTGAATACGATGCAGAGCATGAAATCTGCTTCGGAAAAGCATTTGACAACCGTGCCGGCTGCGCGTGCATCGTAGATACGATGAAACAGCTGGAAAAGGAGCAGGCTTCTCTTGCAGTTAATGTTGTTGGTGCCTTTGCGGCGCAGGAGGAGGTCGGAACTCGCGGTGCTGTGGTAACGAGCCAGATTGTAAAACCGGATCTTGCCATTGTATTTGAAGGATCTCCTTCCGATGACTTTTTCATCAGCGCAGGACAGGCACAGGGCTGCATGAAGAAGGGTGTTCAGATTCGTATCCTGGACAACAGCTATATTTCCAATACGCAGTTTATTTCACTGGCCGAGGAAGTGGCAGCAAAATGCGGAATCAAATACCAGGAGAGTGTAAGAAGAGGCGGAAGTACAAACGCAGCAAAAATCAGCGTGACAGGAAAAGCAGTTCCGTGTCTGGTGCTTGGTGTTCCATCCCGCTATGCGCACAGCCATTACAATTTCTGCGCAAAAGAAGACCTGGAGGCAGCAAGCGCAATGGCAGCCAATGTCATTCGTGCTTTAGATGAGGAAAAGATCCGTCATATCTGCCATCAGGATGTACTGTAAAATATTCGATAACGAAAGAAAAAGCATGCCGGAAGCGGGTTCACAGGAAAGGTGAAGCCGTTTTCGGCATATCTGGTAAAAAAGGAGAGTTTACAAGTGAGAAAACCGATCATTGGAATCTTGGGAAATACGTATAAAACACAGCCGGGACTTTTTTCAAGTGCGGAGAGAATGTATGTCAACAGCGATTATATCGAATCAGTTCTGAATAACGGCGGAATTCCTATGGCAATTCCGGCAGTTGCCATGAAAGCGGATCCGGAAGGCATACTTGCTGTGTGCGACGGAATTCTGGTTCCCGGTGGAGAGGACTTAAATCCGTGGTATTATGGGGAAGAGCCAAAACCGCAGATCCAGACCATCCGCCCGGAGATCGACGAGGCATGGTTTGCACTTGGACGGGCAGCAAAAGAGATGGGAATGCCTATGCTTGGCATCTGCAAAGGAATTCAGTTTTTAAATGTCCTGTGCGGCGGTGATCTGTACCAGGATATCTATACACAGAAGGAAACTACAATTCTGCATCTGCAGTCCCTGGAGCGGTCGTATCTGCATCACCATGTAGAAATTAAAGAGGGAACCCATCTGGCAGAAATCCTTGGGGCGGGAACCCATGCGGTAAACTCCATGCATCATCAGGCAGTGCGTACGCCGGGAGAGGACATCGTGGTTTCAGCAACGGCGCCGGATGGAACCATCGAGGCGATAGAAAGCCGCAACGGACAGATTGTGGCCGTACAGTGGCATCCGGAAGGGCTGATCCACTCAGCGCCGGAGATGAACCGCCTTTTTGCGGATCTGGTAGAAAGAAGCAGCAGATACAGAGAGAAAAAGTAACGATTTGGAACCATGTAAAAGGAAAGAAAAACCGGGATGGGACTTTTGAACCGTTACGAAAAAATAAGAATGGATAAAGATGCGATTCTAAAAGCAGAGAGCAGGAATCGTTCGGGAGGCAAAAAAAGAATGAACAGAACAATAAGAGTATCGGCGGCGGGTGATATTCTGATTATGAAACGGCTTCTGCCGGGATATCAGGATGTTTTGCCGATTCGCGAATTTCTGATGCAGGGAGAGGTTCGGATGGCGAATCTGGAAACAACGATATCGGACGGCAGCTGTTACGCATCGGCGTATTCCGGCGGAACATGGCTGACTGCAGATGCGAAGTGTCTGGAAGATACCCTGCGTTACGGTTTTAATTTTCTTGGGATTTCGAATAATCATACGATGGATTATTCCTACGAAGGACTTGCATCTACGATCAGCGAACTGAAAAAAAAGGATGTGGCATATGCCGGAGCAGGCAAAAATCTTTACGAAGCATCGCGTCCTGCCATTCTGGACACAACAGCGGGACAGATTGCGGTGATTGATATCTGTTCTACCTTTGAAAATGCAGCCAGGGCGGGAAGCCAGACGGAACGGCAGCCTGGCAGGCCGGGCTTAAATCCGCTGCGCTTTTCGGAAAAATATACCATTACGGAGAAACATGCGCAGGATCTTGCAAAGATTGCAGAGGTGACCGGAATCAACGGACTGCGGGATCTGCACCGGCAGGAGGGATTTATCGCTCCGCTTCCCGAGGGTGTCATGGAATTTGGCGGGAAAATGTTTGAAATCAGCAAGGACGGAACAGAGGGAAGAAGCTCCAGCCCGAATCCGATCGATGTGAAACGCACCGTCGATGCAATCCGGGAAGCGAAGATGACATGTGAGGCAGTCCTGGTTATGGTACATTCCCATGAAATCCGTAAGGACAATGACGAGGAAGCGGATTATTTTCTGGAGGAATTTGCACACGCCTGTATCGATGCGGGCGCCAGCGCGGTGATCGGGGGCGGAACGCATCAGCTGAAGGGAATCGAACTGTATCATGACTGTCCGATTTTCTACTGCCTCGGAAATTTTATTTTTGAAAATCAGTATGTACGCCTTCTGCCTGCGGACTACATGGAAAAATATGGTCTGAATATTCACACGGCAGCATCCATCGGAATCGCCAGGCGGCAGGAGCAGTCCTCACATTCCCTCTACGAAATTCCAGAGGTCTATCGGAGTGTGCTGCCGTATTTCGAGATCTGTCAGGGGAAATGCACACATCTGGAGCTTCTGCCGGTCGAGCTTGGTATGGACAGGGAAAACGCAGAAAAAAATATTCCGTACGTAGCAGACGAAAAAACAGCAGAAAAAATTGCAGAATATCTCACCCGCGTGAGCAAGAGATATGGAACAGAATGGGAATACAAAGAAGGAAGGATTGTACTTCATGCGTAAAAAATGGGAAATAGAAGAAGAATACCGAAACTTTTGCCGGAACAACAAAGAACTTGCGCTGCAGACGCTGCGGGAGCTGACACTGACCCCGACGGAAACGGGAAAAGAAGATCAGAGAATCGCATATTGCATGGAATGGATGAAACAGCAGGGCATGGAGTCGGTTCATACGGATGAGCTTGGAAATGTAATCTGGGAGTATCGGCCGGAACAGGAAAAGAAGGTTCTGTATACGGCGCATCTGGACACCGTGTTTTCGCTGGAGGAGCCGCTGGAGATCAAAGAAGACGGAATGATCTGGCGTTGTCCCGGCATCACGGACGATACCGTGAATGTTGTGATGCTTCTGATGGCGGCAAAATACGTTCATGAGACAGAGCCGGAGCTTCCATGCGGTCTGATTTTTGCAGCGGATCTTGGAGAAGAAGGGCTTGGCAATCTGTGCGGAGTTCGCGCGCTTGTCGACCATTATGAAAAAAATCTGTGCGGAATGGCAGCCTTTGATCTGTATCGGGATAAAATGTATCCCATCTGCATCGGGTCTGTCCGGTATCGGATTTCGGCAAAAACAAAGGGCGGTCATTCTTTCCTGAATTTTGGAAGAAAAAATGCCATTGCAGAGCTTGCGGGCCTGATCGGAGAGCTTTACCGTTTTCAGACGGATGCAGCATCTCATACAACATACAATGTGGGAAAAATAGAGGGAGGAACCTCTGTCAATACGATTGCGCAGGATGCCTCCATGCTGTTTGAATTCCGTTCGGAGGATTACAGGAGTCTGGAAGCCTGCGAAACATATCTGGAGGAGACCATAGCAGCACGCCAGAGTGAGGAGGTACAGTATTCCTGTGAGCTCGTCGGAAAGCGGCCGTGCGCAAGAGAAACCGATCCTGTCCAGATGGCACGTATGACGCGGTGCGCACAGAAAACGCTGAAAGCAGCCGATGGGGAAGAACCGGTATGCTCTGAAGCATCCACAGACTGTAATATCCCATTGTCGCGGCATATTCCTGCCATCTGTGTCGGTTTCTGCCGGGGCGGGGGAGCGCATACCAGAGAAGAATGGCTCGATGCCGCCAGCGTAGAAGATGGCATGTGTGCAGCCGTAGCACTCGTATGCCAGCTTCCGTGGATGTGCTGCGAGAGCAGAGTCGTTGTAAGGGACGGGATAGAGGACCCAAAAGAGAAAGAGGAAATCCGGCGGCTGCTGGAGCTGTGCGATCAGGATTTCGTTCCGCCGCTTTCCCACCGCAACAGTACATCCCAGACGAACTGGGCCGAGACAGAAGAAAAGACGGATGGAATTGCAGAATATCTGGAGAATATCTGCAGTCAGCATGTGGTGTTGTGGAAGGAAGAGGGAGTCGTGCGGGCCTTTATGACCTGGAAGGATCATTTTAACTGTGAAAATCTGGAAGCATATCCGGATTCCTGCTATCTGACCACCCTCTGCGTCTGGCCGGATTACCGCGGACAGGGAATTTCGGAGGTAATGTATGCAGAAGCAGAAAAGGACATCGCGGCAAAATTTCCGGGAAGCCGGATTACTCTCCGTACCTGGTCCACGAACGGGGCCCAGGAGCATATCCTGGACAAGCTGGGATATAGTCTTGTCCGGCGGCTGAAGGATGACAGGGGAGAAGGAATTGATACGGTTTATTTTGTAAAAAAGGAAGAAAACGACAGATGACATGGTGCTTGCAAATCGCAGCTGGAAGTGTCATAATCGGAAGCATAAGACAGCAAAAGGAGGGCTATAGCTATGCCTTGTACAACCATTTTAGTTGGAAAGAAAGCATCGTATGACGGTTCCACCATGATCGCGCGAAACGACGATTCCGGTGCAGGCCATTATACATCGAAAAAATTTGTAGTGATTCACCCGGAGGAGCAGCCGAGAACCTATAAAACCGAGATTTCTCATCTGACCATTGAGCTTCCGGACAATCCGATGCGGTACACTGCAGTGCCAAACGCAGAAAAAGGCGAGGGTGTCTGGGCGGCAAGCGGCGTGAATGCAGCGCAGGTCGGTATGACTGCGACCGAGACAATCACATCGAATCCGCGTGTGCTGGGTGCTGATCCGCTTGTCGTTTATCAGCCGGCGGAAGACGGAAAAGAAGAGGTTCCGGGCGGAATCGGCGAGGAGGACCTCGTTTATATTGTTCTTCCTTATATTAAAAGCGCCAGAGAAGGTGTCAAAAGACTGGGCAGCCTGCTGGAGCAGTACGGTACATACGAGATGAACGGCATTGCATTTCAGGACCACGATGAGATCTGGTGGCTGGAGACGATCGGCGGCCATCACTGGATGGCAGTGAAAGTGCCGGATGACCATTATGTGGCCATGCCGAACCAGCTTGGCATCGACCATTTTGATCTGGAGGATGCACTCGGCGAACAGAAGGAATATATGTGCTCAGCAGACTTGAAAGAATTTATTGAAACATATCATCTGGATCTTTCTATGGATGGAAATTTTAATCCGCGCGATGCTTTCGGAAGCCACGATGATTCCGATCACGTTTACAATACACCGCGTGCCTGGTTCATGGAGCGCTATCTGAACCCGCACACGAAAAAATGGGACGGACCGGATGCCGATTACACACCGGTATCTGACGATATTCCGTGGATGATGGTTCCGGAGAAGAAGATCACCGTAGAGGATGTGAAATACGTACTGTCCTCCCACTATCAGGGAACACCGTACGACCCGTATGCCGCATACGGCGATAAATCGTGGAAAGGGGCATACCGATCCATCGGTGTCAATCGGACCGATTTCCTTTCTGTCATCCAGATGCGCCCGGATCACAAAGGAGACAACGGCATTCTGCAGTGGATTGCATTTGCGTCAAATGCATTCAATGTGCTGGTTCCGTTCTACACCGATGTGACGACAACACCGGAGTATCTTTCCAACACAACGGGAGAGGTTTCTACAGATAACTTCTACTGGGCAAGCCGCATGGTGGCAGCAATGGCAGATGCATCCTATAAGTCTTCTATCTTCCACATTGAGCGGTATCAGGAAAAGGTGATGGCAAAAGGCCATGCACTGATCCATCAGTACGATGCGCTGCTTGCAGGGGAGACAGACGAAACAAAACAGACACAATTGAGAGAAGAAGCAAACAACAAAATCGCTGAAATGCTGAAAAAAGAGACGGGTGCAACACTGCACAAGGTACTCTTTGAACTCAGCAACCAGATGAAAAACGCGTATTCCAGATCGGATGCGTAAGGCTTTTTAAGGGAAAGAATAAGAGAATGGTTCTGCGCGCAGGAAAAATTGCGCGCAGAATCATTTCCTGTCCGGAACCGCCTCGAACAAACAGGGTGTTACAGTTCGCCGGACACCGGTGAACGATACGATCCTGATAAAAAATCTCAGCGTACTTTGGTGAATTTTGTTGACAACAGGCAGTTCCTGTGCTACAATAAACCAGCGACATGGAAGAAGGTCTTTTTTTTATGCCTGAAATTGCTGAAGTACGAGCAGCAAAAACAGGGCAGAAATGAAGAGACCGCCGCTGATCCGCAAGGATCACAAGCGATAACGCAAATACACAGTGGAGGTGGAAGTCGTGCGCGTAAAAATCACATTGGCATGTACTGAATGCAAACAGCGTAATTACAACATGACAAAAGAGAAAAAGAACCATCCTGAGAGAATGGAGACAAAGAAGTACTGCAGATTCTGCAAAAAGCACACAATGCACAAAGAAACCAAATAATCTTTGGTAAGAGGTGATCCAATGGCAGAAACTGAAAAAAAGGCATCCAAAAAGAGCTGGTTCAAGGGCTTGAAAGCAGAGTTCAGAAAAATCATCTGGGTTGACAACAAAACGCTGGGCAAGCAGACCGTTGCAGTCGTAGCGATCTCTGCAGTAACCTGCGGGTTAATCACCCTGGTTGACAGCGCTGTAATCGAGTTCGTCAATTTATTGATCAAATAAGGATAAAGGTGTCAGAATGTCAGAAGTAAACTGGTATGTAGTCCACACCTATTCGGGCTATGAAAACAAAGTAAAAGCCAATATTGAGAAAACAATTGAGAACCGTCATCTTGAGGATCAGATTTTGGAAGTACGTGTTCCTATGGAAGAAGTTGTTGAAGTCAAGAACGGAACCAAGAAACAGGTACTCCGGAAATTGTTTCCGGGCTACGTTCTGATCAACATGATCATGAACGACGATACCTGGTATGTTGTCCGCAATACCAGAGGTGTTACGGGCTTCGTAGGACCGGGATCCAAGCCGGTACCGCTTACGGATGAGGAAATGGTGAACCTTGGAATCACCGGTGGTGAGGAAAAGGTTGAGCTTGACCTTGAAGTCGGCGATGCAGTCGTTGTAACAGGCGGCGCATGGAAGGATACAACCGGACTGATTCAGAGTATCAACGATACAAAACAGATGGTTACCATCAATGTTGAGCTGTTCGGCCGCGAAACGCCGGTAGAAATAAGTTTCGCAGAAGTCAAGAAGATGTAAGAAATGCCCCAGGGGCGTTTCGTGGGAGGGAAATTCCCGCAATTACCACATTTATTTAGGAGGTGCCGTAAAATGGCAAAGAAAGTTACAGGATATATCAAATTACAGATTCCTGCTGGTAAAGCAACACCAGCACCACCGGTTGGACCTGCACTTGGACAGCACGGAGTAAACATCGTACAGTTTACCAAAGAGTTCAACGCAAGAACAGCAGATAAGGGAGACCTGATCATCCCTGTAGTTATCACTGTATATGCAGACAGAAGTTTCAGCTTCATAACCAAAACTCCTCCGGCAGCAGTTCTGCTTAAGAAAGCCTGCAACCTGAAATCTGGTTCCGGCGTTCCGAACAAAACGAAAGTTGCTACTATCTCTAAGGACAAAGTTCGTGAGATCGCAGAGATGAAGATGCCAGACCTGAATGCAGCAACTGTTGAGGCAGCTATGAGCATGATCGCAGGTACCGCAAGAAGTATGGGTATCGTTGTAGAGGACTAATTTAGAAGAAGAGTTTACATCTTCTCGTATTGACGTGGGAGGGAGATTCCCGCAACTACCACCAGGAGGTTATTAGACAATGAAACATGGTAAGAAATATTTAGAGGCTGCAAAAGCAGTTGATCGTAGCATTCAGTACGATCCGGCAGATGCTATTTCCACAGTTAAGAAATTAGCTACTGCTAAATTTGACGAGACAATCGAAGTTCACATCAAAACTGGTTGTGACGGACGTCACGCAGACCAGCAGATCCGTGGAGCAGTTGTTCTGCCGCACGGTACCGGAAAACAGGTTCGTGTACTTGTTTTCGCTAAAGGCGCAAAAGCTGATGAGGCTGTTGCAGCAGGTGCAGAGTTCGTTGGAGCTGAGGAGCTGATCCCGAGAATCCAGAACGATGGCTGGTTTGATTACGACGTTGTTGTTGCTACACCGGATATGATGGGTGTTGTTGGTCGTCTGGGCCGTGTACTTGGACCGAAAGGTTTAATGCCAAACCCGAAGGCTGGTACCGTAACTATGGATGTTACCAAAGCCGTTAAAGAGATCAAAGCAGGTAAGATTGAGTATCGTCTTGACAAAACAAACATTATCCACGTGCCAATCGGAAAAGCTTCTTTTACTGAGGAGCAGTTAAGCGACAACTTCCAGACGCTGATCGGTGCAATCAACAAAGCAAAACCGGCTACTCTGAAGGGACAGTACCTGAAGAGCGTTACTCTGGCTCCTACTATGGGACCTGGAGTTAAGGTTAATACTTTGAAGCTTGCATAATAAATGAAATACTGAGAACCCCCGGGGCTGTAATGGCTCCGGGGGTTCTTTGCGTTGAAAAACGGACGCAGGGGAAAGGCGAATTCCGATTCCTTAAGAAAGAGCTTTATTTCAATGGGAAATAATTGAAAAAGATCAAAATAGTGTTAGAACATGAAAATTAAGATCAAGTATTCTGCCGGAAATGTTAGTATAATGCTAAGTAGAAAGCAAACGAAAAGAGCAGAGCCCATGCATGCGTTTGGAACGGCGGGTTCTGGAAAGGGAGGTTTTTATGCAGTATTTTGAAAAACAGGGAAATGCGCTGATTTTCCGGCAGGATGGGGAGACGGTCCGGGTGGAGCCGTGGCAGAAGGACAGTCTTCGGGTGAGAGGTACACTTCTTTCGGAGATAGAAGAGGGAAGCATTGCACTGCTTGATCCGGAACCGGTGGAAGCGGAAATTGAGCTGGTGGATGAACGGAAAGCGACGATCAAAAACGGTAAAATCCAGGCGGTTCTCGAGGTTCAGCCGTGGGGACAGAAGCTGCGGATTACGTTCTTAAATCAGAAGGGCGAGGTGCTGCTCTCCGAGATCGCGAACGGCGGAGCGCTCTGCCTGCGCGCACACGATTACCGTGCATTGAAGGGCGGCGCTTATCAGCTGAAAGTATCCTTCGATTCCAACCCGGATGAGAAGATTTACGGTATGGGACAGTATCAGCAGGAGCGAATGAACCTGAAGGGATGCAACCTGGAACTGGCGCACCGTAATTCGCAGGCGAGCATTCCGTTTTATGTATCGAGCCTTGGCTACGGCTTCCTGTGGCACAATGCAGCGGTCGGTGAGGTTCATTTCGGAACGAACACAACGGAATGGCTGGCACGCACCACAAAGCAGCTCGACTACTGGGTAACCGCAGGCGATACCCCGGCAGAAATTGAAGAGCACTTTGCAGATGCCATTGGTAAAGTTCCGATGATGCCGGAGTACGGCCTTGGCTTCTGGCAGTGCAAACTGCGCTACTACAATCAGGAGCAGGTACTGAATGTGGCACGCGAGTACAAAAAACGCGGCATTCCGCTGGATGTCTTTGTCATCGACTATTATCACTGGCCAAGATGCGGTGATTATCGTTTTGATGAAGAATATTTCCCGGATCCGAAAGCAATGATCGACGAGCTGCATGAGATGGGCATCGAGACGATGGTTTCCATCTGGCCGCAGATCGACTGGAGAAGCGAGAATTACGAAGAAATGAAACAGCAGGGACTTCTCGTGAAGAGCAACGCAGGTGTTGATGTACAGATGCTGTTCCATGGAAATAATGTCTTCCTGGATGCAACAAATCCGAGAACAAGAAAGTATGTATGGGAGAAAGTAAAGAAAAATTATGCAGATCTCGGCATCCGCACCTTCTGGCTCGATGAGGCTGAACCGGAGTTTTCAACCTATGAGTACGAGTGCTACCGCTACGCCGCAGGCCCGGTGGAAGAGATCGGAAATATTTACCCGAGAGAGTATTCCCGTATGTTCTACGAAGGACAAAAAGAGAATGGTCAGGAAGATATTGTCAACCTCGTGCGCTGTGCATGGCTCGGAAGTCAGAAATACGGTGCGCTCGTGTGGTCCGGAGATATTCTTTCGACCTACGAGGATTTCCGCAAACAGATTTGTGCGGGTCTTCATATGGGACTTTGCGGTATTCCGTGGTGGACAACCGATATCGGTGGATTCCACGGCGGTGTGACCGAAGATCCGGATTTCCGGGAGCTGCTGGTTCGATGGTTCCAGTTCGGTACCTTCTGCCCGGTTATGCGAATTCATGGAAACCGCGGACCGAGAGAAGAGATCATCAACAAGGCAGGCGAAGTGCGTGAGGGAACCGGAGCGGACAACGAGGTATGGAGCTTTGGAGAGAAAAACTATGAAATCCTGACAAAATTCATCGGTGTCCGCGAAAAAATGCGTGATTACACGAGAAGCCTGATGGCAGAAGCACACAAAAAAGGAACACCGGTCATGAGAACGATGTTCTATGAGTTCCCGGAGGATGCTGCCTGCTGGAATATCTCCGATGCGTACATGTTCGGCTCCGACATCCTTGTAGCACCGATTGTCCGGCCAAAAGCAACGAGCCGTACCGTTTATCTGCCGGCCGGAGCTTCCTGGACACTGGCAAACACCGGTGATGTTTATGAAGGCGGAAAAGCCTACGAAATCGATGCACCGATCGAAACACTGCCTGTTTTCCTGCGTGATGGAAAACAGGGATATCTGGTGAGAGAGATCTGACGTTATCCTCTTTTGGCAAGAAGACTCCGATCTCTAAGGTGGGAGACGAATTGCGTCCGTTATAGGAATCCTGGAAAAATAATATAAAAACTATAAATGAGCAAATATCGAATTTTGCACAAACTTAT
>NZ_QUHK01000021.1:0-64300 GCF_003479665.1 Blautia sp. AF14-40 | reverse complement strand
GACCGCATGAGCTTTGACATTGTGCAGAACAAGCTGAAATCCCGCCAGCGTCCGGGGCAGACTAATGAAATCAGCCTGTTTGCCGGACTGTTAAAATGCGGCGAGTGTGGGAAGTCGCTGACGGTACGCTACACAAACGCAAAACATCCCCAGCGGATTTATTCCTGCAAGACCTACAATGCCTTTGGAAAGAACCACTGCACCCAGCACCGGATTGACTATGACACCCTTTACAGCCATGTGCTGCGGAAAATCCGGGAATGTGCCAGAGCTGCCCTGATGGACGGGGAAGCGGTTGCTGACCGCCTGACCAATACCTGTGAAGCCGAGCAGCGGGAACAGCGGGAAGCAATGGAACGCTCCCTTACAAGGGACGAGGAACGGATTGAGGTTCTGGACAAAATGGTCATGCGGCTTTATGAGGATATGATTGCAGGGCGTATCAGTGAGCAGAATTTCAACACCATGCTGGAAAAGACACAGACCGAGCAGACGGAGCTTAAAGCAAAAGTGTCCGAGGGCAGAAAGCGGCTGTCCGATGAAGTCCAGCTTGCCAATGACGCAAAACAATGGGTGGACGCCATTCAGGAATACGCCAACATCACAGAGCTGGACGCAGCCACCCTCAACCGCTTAATCAAAGAAATCGTCGTGCATGAGCGCATTGACGAAGATAAAACAAGACACATTTCTATCGAAATTCATTTTAATCTCAAACCCATCCCGGAGGTGGAACAGGTCACTGCCTGACCTGTCCCGCCGGGACGGTTCTCTTAACAACACCATATAGATTTTTTGTACGCCGCCGCCCGCCATCGAGCAGAGTTTTACACCTAATTGGGGATAAAACAGCTCATGGCCGGTGCTGGTGTAGCCGTAGTCGGCATGGTCCTTGTACCTCTGCTCTCCGGGCTTTTCTCTGTCTAAGCGTCTCCGTATGAAATCCTTGCCGCTCCCGCAGCTTTGCGGGGGCGGCGGAAAGGAGGTTGACACCGTATGGATTTCTTACTTGAAGCCCTGACAAATTGGCTGAAAGAAATGCTGGTGGGCGGTATTATGAGCAACCTTTCGGGGATGTTTGACAGTGTAAATCAGCAGGTCGCGGATATATCCGTACAGGTAGGCCAGACCCCACAGGGATGGAATGGCAGTATTTTCAGCATGATTGAGAATCTGTCCAACTCCATCATGGTGCCGATTGCAGGTGTGATTCTGGCTATCGTGATGACCGTAGACCTGATCCAGATGATTGCAGACAAGAACAACCTGCATGATGTGGATACCTGGATGATTTTCAAGTGGGTGTTCAAATCAGCTGCCGCCATCCTCATTGTCACAAACACATGGAATATCGTGATGGGCGTCTTTGATATGGCGCAGAGCGTAGTGGCGCAGGCGGCAGGGATTATCAATTCGGATGCGTCCATTGACATTTCCTCAGTTATGACCGATCTGGAACCGAGGCTGATGGAAATGGATCTGGGACCGCTGTTCGGACTGTGGTTCCAATCCCTCTTTATTGGCATTACTATGTGGGCGTTATATATCTGTATCTTTATCGTTATTTATGGCCGTATGATCGAAATCTACCTTGTGACTTCGGTGGCTCCCGTTCCAATGGCTGCAATGATGGGTAAAGAATGGGGCGGTATGGGACAGAATTACCTCCGATCCCTGCTGGCGCTGGGCTTTCAGGCGTTTCTCATTATCGTCTGCGTGGCAATTTATGCTGTGCTGGTGCAGAACATCGCTCTGGAAGATGACATCATCATGGCAATCTGGAGCTGCGTGGGCTACACCGTACTGCTGTGCTTTACACTATTCAAAACTGGCAGTCTCGCCAAATCAGTCTTTCAGGCGCACTAAAACGGAAGGAGGTTTCCACATTGGCTTATGTACCCGTACCCAAGGACTTAACAAAAGTCAAAACAAAGGTCATGTTCAATCTGACCAAGCGGCAGCTTATCTGCTTCACGGGCGGAGCGCTTATTGGCGTACCGCTTTTCTTTTTGCTCAGAAAACCTACCGGAAACAGTGTAGCGGCTATGTGTATGATGCTGGTTATGCTGCCATTCTTTATGATGGCTATGTACGAAAAGCATGGACAGCCCCTGGAAAAGATCGTGGGCAACATTCTCAAAGTAGCTGTGATCCGTCCCAAGCAGCGTCCCTACCAGACCAATAACTTTTATGCCGTATTAAAGCGGCAGGAAATGCTCGATAAGGAGGTGTATGACATTGTTCACCGCAATAAAAAAATGGCTGCATCGGATGTTCGGGAAAACCGAGGAAAAAACTGTGCAGCCGGTAAAGACAAAGAAAAAGCTGTCCCGCGCCGATAAGAAGCAGATCGAAGCGGCCATTGTCCGCGCCAACCGCACGGACAAAAAAGGAAAATCTGCGCAGGACAGTATCCCTTATGAACGGATGTGGCCGGACGGAATCTGCCGCATATCGGACAGCCACTACACAAAGACCATTCAGTTTCAGGACATCAACTATCAGCTCTCCCAAAACGAAGATAAGACGGCAATCTTTGAGGGTTGGTGTGATTTCCTCAATTATTTTGACAGCTCGATTCATTTCCAGCTGTCTTTTTTGAACCTTGCGGCATCGGAGGAGACCTTTGCTAACTCCATTTCCATCCCGCCCCAGAGGGATGCCTTTGACAGTATCCGCGAGGAATACACCACAATGCTGCAAAATCAGCTGGCCAGAGGTAACAACGGTCTCATCAAGACCAAATACCTGACTTTTGGTATCGACGCAGACAGCATCAAAGCTGCCAAGCCCCGTCTGGAGCGTATTGAGACCGATATACTTAATAACTTCAAGCGTCTTGGTGTAGCTGCCAGAACGCTGGACGGTAAAGAAAGGCTTTCTCAGCTTCATGCAGTATTCCACATGGACGAACAGCTCCCATTTCAGTTTGAATGGGACTGGCTGGCCCCTTCCGGTCTGTCCACAAAGGATTTTATTGCACCAAGCTCCTTTGAGTTCTGCACCGGCAAGCAGTTCCGTATGGGCAAGAAATACGGGGCTGTTTCTTTTTTGCAGATTCTCGCACCGGAGCTGAATGACCGTCTGCTGGCTGATTTTCTGGATATGGAAAGCTCGCTCATTGTGAGTATGCACATTCAGTCGGTGGATCAGGTGAAAGCCATCAAAACGGTAAAGCGCAAGATTACCGACCTTGACCGCAGTAAGATTGAGGAACAGAAAAAAGCAGTCCGCGCCGGATATGACATGGACATCATTCCCTCTGACCTTGCCACATACGGCAGTGAAGCGAAAAAACTCTTGCAGGATTTGCAGAGCCGCAACGAGAGAATGTTCCTTTTGACCTTTCTGGTGCTGAACACAGCGGACAATCCCCGTCAGCTTGGCAACAACATTTTCCAGGCAGGCTCCATTGCCCAGAAGTATAACTGTCAGCTGACCAGGCTGGACTTCCAGCAAGAAGAAGGGCTGATGAGCTGTCTGCCCCTGGGACTCAATCAGATCGAGATCCAGCGAGGACTGACCACCAGTTCTACGGCCATCTTTGTACCGTTCACCACACAGGAATTATTCCAGAACGGCAAAGAAGCTCTGTACTACGGCATCAACGCCCTGTCCAACAATCTCATCATGGTGGATCGAAAGCTGCTGAAAAACCCCAACGGCTTGATTTTGGGTACGCCGGGTTCCGGTAAGTCCTTCAGCGCAAAACGAGAAATCGCAAACTGCTTTTTGCTTACCAGTGATGATGTTATCATTTGTGACCCGGAAGCGGAGTATGCACCTCTGGTGGAGCGTCTGCATGGGCAGGTCATCAAGATCTCGCCTACCTCCACCAACTACATCAATCCGATGGACCTGAACCTGGACTACTCGGATGATGAAAGCCCGCTGTCCCTCAAGTCTGATTTTATCCTCAGCTTATGTGAGCTGATTGTGGGCGGTAAGGAGGGCTTGCAGCCGGTGCAGAAAACCATCATCGACCGCTGTGTGCGTCTGGTCTATCAGACTTACCTCAATGACCCGCGCCCGGAGAATATGCCCATACTGGAGGACCTATATAACCTGCTTCGGGGACAGGAGGAAAAGGAAGCCCAGTATATCGCTACGGCCCTTGAAATCTATGTAACGGGTTCTTTGAATGTGTTCAACCACCAGAGCAATGTGGACATCAACAACCGCATTGTCTGCTATGACATCAAGGAACTGGGCAAGCAGCTCAAGAAAATCGGTATGCTGGTGGTGCAGGACCAGGTGTGGAACCGCGTTACCATTAACCGCGCTGCCCACAAGTCCACCCGCTACTACATCGACGAGATGCACCTGCTTTTGAAGGAGGAACAGACCGCCGCCTATACGGTGGAAATCTGGAAGCGATTCAGAAAATGGGGCGGTATTCCGACAGGTATTACTCAGAATGTCAAAGACCTTTTGAGCAGCCGCGAGGTAGAGAACATCTTTGAAAACTCGGACTTCGTGTATATGCTCAACCAGGCAGGCGGAGACCGTCAGATTTTGGCGAAGCAACTGGGGATTTCCACGCACCAGCTTAGCTATGTGACACACTCCGGTGAGGGCGAGGGCCTGCTGTTCTATGGCTCCACGATCCTGCCGTTTGTAGACCACTTCCCGAAGAACACCGAACTTTACCGCATTATGACCACCAAACCCCAGGAACTGAAAAAGGAGGATGAGTAATGATGAATCCCAACATTTTGAATCAAAATCCGCTGATGTTTTTTGACAGGGCGGTAAATGCCCAGCGCAGCCAGCTGCTTACGGTCATGGCCGATGCGGTAAGTGAGTGCCGCACGGCGGCAGATCAGGCAGCCGAACTGAATGAGACCGGTCAGGTGGGGCTTCTCCGTCTGGCAGAGGTCTGGAGCGCCATTCGTGCTAAAGAAGGTATGGGCGGCCTGATTCTGGAAGGAACAGAGGCGAAGATCCTGTCCGATGTGGTGGCACAGTTTTATGCCTATCTGTCCGGCTGTATGTTCAACGATCCTGTGGGAATGGCCATTTATGCAGAGCTGCACTACATGATGTCCTCCCTCATGCTGGGAGAATGGTTTGAATAAAGAGCCGCGCCTGCGCTTTACTGATGAGGAACGGTCTGATCCTGCACTGGAAAAGCCGATCCGTAAAGCGGAGAAAGCTGCGGCCAGAGCAGATAAGGCGCAGGCCAATATCCCAAAGAAAAAGGTCAGGCAGACGGTCATTGGCCCGGATATCGGAAAAAAGACCTCGAAGCTGACCTTTGAGGACAAGAAAAAGCCACCTTCCAAAGTTTCTCAAGGAGTCAGGGAAGCTCCCGTCCATCTGGTCGCAGGCAAGCTCCACAAAGAGATCCGGGAAACAGAGCAGGACAATGTAGGCGTGGAAAGCGCCCATAAGTCCGAGGAAGCGGTGGAGACCGGCGCTTATCTGGTGCGGGAGGGCTATCGCAGCCACAAGCTGAAGCCGTACCGCAAAGCAGCCCAGGCAGAGCGTCAACTGGAAAAGGCAAATGTAAATGTTCTGTACCAGAAATCTTTGCAGGAAAATCCCCAGTTTGCCAGCAACCCTCTTTCCCGCTGGCAGCAAAAGCAGGCCATCAAAAAGCAGTATGCCGCCGCCAAACACGCCGGTCAGACTGCCGGAAATACCGCCCAGGCTGCATCCAAAACCGGAAAAGCCGCAAGGACGGTAAAAGAAAAGGTACAGCAGGCAGGGGCATTCGTCATGCGCCACAAGAAGGGTTTCCTGATGGCAGGGGTTTTGTTCCTCATTACCTGTATGCTGATGAATACCATGTCCTCCTGCTCCATGATGGCGCAGAGCATCGGTTCCGTTCTCTCCGGCACCACCTATCCGTCGGATGACCCGGAAATGCTGGCGGTGGAGGCAGATTATGCAGCCAGAGAAGCCCAGTTGCAGGAGGAAATCGACAACATTGAAAGCAGTCACCCAGGGTATGACGAGTATCGCTATGACCTTGGTATGATCGGCCATGACCCTCATGAGCTGGCAGCATTTCTCTCTGCCGTCTTGCAAGGCTACACCCGGCAGAGCGCTCAGGCAGAGCTGGCGCGTGTGTTTGCAGCACAGTATCAGCTGACGCTTACTGAGGAAGTGGAGATCCGCTACCGCACGGAGACCTCAACCGACCCAGAGACCGGCGAGACCACCTCAGAGGAAGTTCCCTATGAGTATTACATTTTGAATGTGAAACTCGCCAGCAAGCCCATTTCCGCTGTGGTGTCGGAACTTCTGACCCCGGAGCAGATGAAAATGTATCAGGTTTACCGGCAGACCATGGGCAATAAGCCGCTGTTGTTTGGCGGCGGCTCCCCTGATACCAGCGGCTCGGAAGATCTGTCCGGTGTGCAGTTCATTAACGGTACCCGCCCCGGCAATCCTCAGCTGGTGGAACTGGCCAAGCGTCAGGTGGGCAATGTGGGCGGTTATCCCTACTGGAGCTGGTACGGCTTTGACTCCCGTGTGGAATGGTGCGCCTGCTTCGTATCCTGGTGCTATAACCAGGCAGGAAAAAGTGAACCGCGCTTTGCAGGCTGTGAGTGGCAGGGCGTTCCGTGGTTCCAGTCTCATGGACAGTGGGGCGCAAGAGGCTATAACAATCTGGCTCCCGGAGATGCAATTTTCTTTGACTGGGATTTGGATGGGACAGCAGACCATGTAGGTATCGTGATCGGTACGGATGGCAGCCGTGTTTATACCGTGGAGGGAAATTCCGGCGATGCCTGCAAGATTAAAAGTTATGACCTGAATTATCAAAGCATTAAGGGCTACGGCCTGATGAACTGGTAACAGAGATTTTTAAGAAGGAGTGATAGACGATGGCAAAGAACAAAATTGAGCGCATTGACCAGGAGATTACAAAGGTCCGCGAGAAGATCGCAGAGTATCAGGAAAAGCTCAAGGCGCTGGAAGCACAGAAAACCGAGGCAGAAAATCTGGAGATCGTCCAGATGGTGCGCGCCCTGCGTATGACCCCGACCCAGTTGAGCGCCATGCTGTCCGGTGGCACAGTTCCCGGCAGTTTGGCTGATGACAATAACGAACAGGAGGAAAACAGCTATGAGGAATAAACGATTACTCCGAACACTTTCCGCCTTTTGCCTGACAATGGTTGTGGCATTTGGCTTTACGATCCCTGCTTTTGCACAGGGGTCAGAACAGGCTCCGGCGGCACCGGCAGAGGATTCTACCAATGATAGCAACGTGATTGTGGAAGAAACAGAACCGGCACCGGCACTTACACCGGAGGGGAATGCGGCACTGGTGGATGATTTTGGAGGCAACAAGCAGCTTATTACTGTTACGACCAAAGCTGGAAATTACTTTTACATCCTGATTGACAGGGCGAATGAGGATAAAAAGACTGCTGTTCACTTTCTGAATCAGGTGGATGAAGCGGATTTGATGGCACTGATGGAAGATGGAAATGCTAAAGAGGAGTCGTCTGCTGTGTGTAGCTGCACGACAAAATGTGAAGCAGGGGCAGTCAATACGGCTTGTCCGGTCTGTGCAACTGATAAGAGTAAATGTACGGGCAAAGTACCGGAACCTCCGGCAGAAACATCGGAGCTGGAAAAGGAGAAGCCTGCCGGATTGAACCCGGCTGCGCTGGTCCTTTTACTGGCTCTGCTTGGTGGCGGTGGCGTATTTGCCTATTTGAAGCTCGTTAAGAACAAGCCTAAGACCAAGGGCAATGACAGTCTGGACGATTATGATTATGGCGAGGAAGATTCCGAGGAATGGGAAACCGAAAATGAGGAGTCGGATGAGCCTGACGCTGACGGGGGCAGCACAGAAGAAGATGACGAGGACAGCGTGAAATGACCCGTTTCACAGACAGTCCCTATGAACGCATGATGACACGCAGGCCGGAGGGCGGGAGGGAAACTTCCCGTCCTCCTTCTTTACCCCACAACCACCCCTGCTATGGTTGCGGGAGTTATGGAAACCCCTGCGTAGGTATCTGCCATCGTGAGATGGAACGCTGGCTCAAAGAAAGGAAACGAAAAAAATGAGTGTTCTGATTATATTTATCAAGCTGATTGCTGTTTTTGACCTGCTGGTGATCGCCGTGTATTTTGGCGGCGACATTCTTTCTACCATGTTAAACAAACTTCGGAGAAAGCCAAAGCAAGATGACCCCTTTGATTTCTCCTTAGATACCGTGACAGTTTCATTGTCCATAGATTCTATCCGTCAGCTTTGTTCCGACGATGCGGCAGATTTTGTGGAAGAAAAGATCCTGCCAAATGCGGAGAAAACAATGGCCGTTTTGACGGAACAAGAACAGACGGCGGCTCGTCTGCTCTTATCCGCTTTGATCGGTTTTCTTGCAGCAGAAGCTCCTATGGATGAACAGAGCTTTCCTTTGATGATGGAACTTCTGAACTGCATGGAAGGGGAAAAAGAAGATGGTTGTCAGGATGCAGTAGATAGTTTACTTGAAGATGCCGCCTGCAATACCCGCCGTCACGAAGAATATTACAGCAATTATCAACGCTACCAGCTGATGCAGGTGGATAAAACCCGTGTCATTTTGGCTTGCCGTATCATCATCAATGACCTGCTGGGGAAACTGTACCGCTATGACTACCGGTTTGGTTATAACCTGCTACTGGATGAGGAAAACAGCATAGAGAAAAAACTGCACACGCCTGTGCGGGAAAAATGGGAGGCTGAAGATTATGAATTTAGTGATTGCTGAAAAACCATCGGTTGCACAAAGTCTGGCCACGGTAATCGGTGCAACTGCTCGTAAGGATGGGTATCTGGAGGGTAACGGCTGGCGTGTCAGCTGGTGCGTGGGCCACCTGGCCGGTCTTGCGGATGCAGACAGCTATGACTCCAAGTATGCCAAGTGGCGATATGATGACCTGCCTATTCTGCCGGAGCATTGGCAGATGGTAGTGGGAAAGGATAAGAAAAAGCAGTTTGATATTCTCAAAAAGCTGATGAACGCCCCGGATGTGACGGAGGTAGTAAATGCCTGTGATGCCGGACGCGAGGGCGAGCTAATCTTCCGCAGCGTCTATGAGCTGGCAGGCTGCCAAAAGCCGATGAAAAGGCTCTGGATTTCTTCGATGGAGGACTCCGCCATAAGGGAGGGCTTTGCAAACCTGCGCCCAGGTGTAGATTATGATGGACTTCGGGATGCTGCTCTCTGCCGTGCCAAGGCCGACTGGTTGGTAGGGATCAATGCCACAAGGCTTTTTTCCGTGCTGTACCACCGCACCCTCAACATCGGGCGTGTGATGTCCCCAACGCTGGCACTGATTGTCCAGCGAGAAGCTGAGATCGACACCTTTAAGCCAGTTCCCTTTTATACCGTGGCGCTGGAGCTGCCCGGTCTTACCGTATCCGGGGAGCGCATGGCGGATAAAGCTGCTGCCGAACAGCTGAAAGAAGCCTGTCAGGGTGCAAATGTCACAATCAAAAAGGTGGAGCGCAAGGAAAAGTCCGAAAAGCCGCCTGCCCTCTATGACCTGACTACCCTGCAAAGAGATGCCAACCGTCTGCTTGGATTTACGGCCCAGCAGACCCTGGACTATCTGCAAAGCCTGTATGAAAAGAAGCTCTGCACCTATCCCCGTACTGACAGTCGCTATCTGACCGGTGATATGGCAGACAGCCTGCCGGTGCTGGTGAATCTGGTTGCCAATGCTATGCCGTTTCGCAAAGGAATCTCCATTTCCTGTGATCCGCAGACAGTCATCAACGATAAGAAAGTAACCGACCACCACGCAGTAATCCCTACCAGAAATCTCAAGGATGCAGACCTTTCTGCCCTTCCTGCGGGAGAAAAAGCGGTGCTGGAGCTGGTAGCCCTGCGTCTGCTGTGTGCCGTAGCCCAGCCCCATATCTATTCGGAAACCGTTGTGATTGCCGACTGTGCCGGTAGGGAGTTTACCGCCAAAGGAAAAACGGTGAAGCACCCCGGATGGAAAGCACTGGAGGACGCCTACCGTGCCAAAATGAAGGATGCGGAGCCGAAAAAAGAGGGCGCAGAGAAAGCCCTGCCGGAGCTGACTGAAGGACAGACCCTTTCGGTTGCTGCGGCAATCGTCAAAGAAGGCAAAAGCAGTCCGCCTCAGCACTTTACGGAGGATACCCTATTGTCCGCGATGGAGACTGCCGGAAAAGAGGATATGCCGGAGGATGCCGAGCGAAAAGGTTTGGGGACACCGGCCACCCGTGCTGGTATTTTGGAAAAGCTGGTATCTGCCGGTTTTCTGGAACGAAAAAAGAGCAGGAAAACGGTGCAGCTTCTCCCTTCCCACGATGCAGTTTCCCTGATTACCGTTCTGCCGGAACAGCTGCAATCGCCGCTTCTGACTGCCGAGTGGGAGTACCGACTGGGCGAGATCGAGCGCGGGCAGCTTGCCCCGGAGGAGTTTTTGGACGGGATCAGCACCATGCTGAAAGACCTGGTGGGAACTTATCAGGTCATCAAGGGAACTGAGTACCTGTTCACTCCGCCCCGTGAGGTGGTGGGCAAATGCCCTCGCTGCGGCGGTGAAGTTGCAGAACTGCAAAAAGGCTTCTTCTGTCAGAATGATTCTTGTAAATTTGCAATCTGGAAAAATAACAAATGGTGGGCTGCCAAGAAAAAACAGCCGACCAAGGCTGTGGTGTCTGCACTGCTTAACGATGGCCGTGTCCGTGTGACGGGCCTATATTCGGAGAAAACCGGAAAGACCTACGATGCCGCTGTGGTTTTGGAGGATGATGGACAGTACGCCAACTTCAAGCTGGAATTTGACCAGCGGAAAGGAGGCAGCCGATGAAACTTTCTTTAGTGGAACGGGAAACCATTCTCCTCTATAACCAGGCAGAACCAATGGCTGAGATCTATACTCATGATCCCCGTCTGATGGAGAAGCTGGATCTGCTGGCAAAAAAGCACCCCGACCAGATCATCCGAAAGGACGCCCATAACTTTACCGTCCCCAAGCGGTGTGTATCAGTCCGGGAGCCATATAGCGCAGAACGCCGCAAAGCCGCCAGTGAGCGTGCGAAAGCCGCCGGATACCAGCCTCCTATGCGAAAGTCCGGCAGTTAAAGGCACATGACAGAGAATGTATTTGAAGCAGTCAAGCAGTCGGTCAGCACCAGAGATGCGGCAGCGTTTTATGGGATCGAGGTCAAACGAAATGGCATGGCCTGCTGTCCCTTTCACGATGATAAGAACCCAAGCATGAAGGTAGACCAGCGGTTCCACTGCTTTGGCTGCGGTGAAGATGGGGATGTGATCGACTTTACCGCAAAGCTCTTTGACCTCTCCTCAAAAGAAGCGGCGGAGAAACTGGCACAGGACTTTGGCCTGATCTATGACAGTCAGGCCCCTCCCCGCAGGAGGTATGTCCGGCAGAAAAACGAGGCACAAAAGTTTCGGGAGGACCGGCAGCGGTGTTATCGCGTACTGTCCGATTACTACTATCTGCTGAAAAAATGGGAGGCCGACCGTTCTCCCAGGACACCGGAGGAAGAACCGCACCCCCGTTTTGTGGAAGCAATCCAGAAAAAAACCTATGTAGAGTACCTGCTGGACCTTTTTCTGTATGAAAGTGAAGAAGAACAAAGGGCATGGATTGCAGAACACACAGCAGAAATCACACACTTGGAAAGGAGATTGAAAATCATGGCTGAGAACAAACCCACCAACCGAGAGCGGATAAGGGAAATCACAGATGGCATCGAGCAGGGCATCAAAGAACTGTTTGAGAGTGAAAAGTATATGCGCTATCTGTCCGTTATGTCCCGCTTCCACCGCTATTCGGTAAACAACACCATGCTCATCTATATGCAGAAGCCGGACGCTACATTGGTAGCCGGATACAATAAGTGGAAAGACCAGTTTGAGCGTCATGTAAAAAAGGGCGAGCATGGCATTACCATCATCGCCCCCACACCGTATAAGAAGAAAATCGAGGAGCAGAAGCTGGACCCGGATACCAAGGCTCCGATTCTGGATAAAGACGGAAAGATCGTCACAGAGGAAAAAGAAATCGAGATCCCTATGTTCCGTCCGGTCAAGGTTTTTGATGTGAGCCAGACCGACGGGAAACCTTTGCCGGAGCTTGCTTCCTCCCTTTCCGGCAATGTGCCAAATTATGAGGCATTCATGGAGGCTCTGCGCCGCAGTGCGCCGGTGCCGATCACTTTTGAAGCAATGGCCGCCGATACGGACGGCTATTTTTCTGCCGATCATCAGAAAATCGCCATTCGTCAGGGCATGAGTGAGGTGCAGACGGTTTCGGCCACAGTACATGAGATTGCCCACAGCAAGCTCCATGACCCTAAAAAATATGAAATGCTACCGTCATGGAAGGTTGTGCTGGAGAGTGAAGGTGGAACCAAGCATGATTTCAAGCTGGATTTTGCCACAGAAAGAGAAGCTGAACAGTTTGCTTCTGATATGGATTGGCGCTATGTGGACGAAAATCAGTTTGAATGGCGTCTTGCAGTTGAGGAAGATCCAACCGCAGAAAAACAGGCAATCAAAAATCGCCACACGGAGGAAGTGGAGGCTGAAAGCATCTCCTATGCGGTCTGCAAATATTTTGGCATTGAGACCGGAGAAAACAGCTTCGGCTATATTGCAAGCTGGAGTCAGGGCAAGGAACTGAAAGAGCTGAGAGCCAGTTTGGAGACCATCAATAAGACCTCCGGCACTTTGATCTCTGACATTGAGCGCCACTATAAGGAAATCTGCAAAGAGCGTGGGATTGATCCCCATGCAAAGGCAGAGCCGGAAACCGCCCCGATAGAGCAGCCAACCGGCAATCTGACCTACTATGTAGCAGAGTGCATGGAGTTTCCAAACCTTGGAGAATATCACGATAACCTGTCTTTGGAGGAGGCGGTCCGCATTTATCAGGAGATTCCGGCAGAGCGAATGAACGGGATCAAGGGCATTGGCTTTGAGCTGAAAGATGGAAGCGACTATGAAGGACCTTTTCCGATTTTGACCGGGCAGACCATTGACATGGACACCATTCAGGCAATCGACTATTACCGTGATAATCCGTTGGTGCAAAAAGCGGTAAAGGAACTGGCTGCGGCCATGCCGGAAATGGAGGTGCTGGGAGCGGACGCCAACCAGCAGGAGGCTTTGTTTCTGATCGACGATGCCACTTATCTTCATATCCAGCCCTGTGACAGTGGCTGGGACTATACCCTTTACGATGCCGCATCCATGAAAGAGCTGGATGGCGGTCAGCTGGATATGCCGGAGCTTTCCCGCAAAAATGCAGTTCTCCAGATTTGTGATGACAACAATCTGGACAGCACTTCGCTCAGACACGCTCCTATGTCCATGATTGAGACCTTGCAGGAAGCGGCCTATCAGCAAATGCAGGCAGAGACCAGTCAGATGACTGCTTCTTCCCAGCTGCCGGAAGCGCAGGAGCAGGCACTGGATGAATACCCCATGCCGGATGAGCAGGTATCCACACCGGATATGCAGGAATATGGCTACTCCTATGATGGGATGCTCCCTGTTACCAGAGAACGGGCGCTGGAACTGGATGCCGCCGGTTTGACCGTCTATGTGCTACATGAGGACAATACGGAGAGCATGGTGTTTGACCCGCAGGAAATCATGGATCATGGCGGTCTTTTCGGTGTGGACCATGAGGAATGGGAGAAAAGCCCTCAGTTCCACGAAAAGGTCATGGAGCGTCAGGAACATCAGCAGGAACGCGAACAGGCATTTCTCTCCCAGAACAGAGATTGCTTTGCCATCTATCAGGTAAGTCGTGACGATCCGCAGAATGTGCGCTTTATGAATCTGGACTGGTTAAAGTCCCATAACATTTCCATAGACCGCAGCAATTATGACCTCATTTACACAGCTCCTCTGAGGGAGTCTGGCACTGTGCCGGAGCAGCTGGAAAAACTCTATCAGCAATTCAATCTGGAAAAGCCCGTGGACTTTCACAGTCCCTCCATGAGCGTCAGCGACATCGTTGCGATCAGACAGGACGGTAAGGTATCCTGTCATTACTGTGACAGTGTTGGTTTTACCCAGATCCCCGGATTCCTGCCAGAAAACCCGCTGAAAAATGCGGAAATGATGCTGGAGGACGATTACGGCATGATCGACGGTATCATCAACAATGGCGCAAAAGAACCCACGGTGGCAGAGCTGGAACAGCAGGCCCGAAGCGGTCAGCCCATTTCCCTGATGGAGTTGGCAGCCGCCACCCATCGGGAGGAACGGGAAAAGAAAAAGTCCGTCATGGAGCAGCTGAAAGGCCAGCCCAAGACAGAACACAAAAAGACAGCACCCAAAAAGAGTGCGGAAAGGGAGATTTGATATGGGAAACTTTACTTTTGAGGAAATGAACCTGATGTGCATTTACAATACCGGCAGCCGCACCGGGCTGATTGACAGTCTGCGTGAGATGCGCGGCGAGCTTTCGCCGGAGGAAACGGAGCTGAGAGAGTTGACCGACAGCGCCCTTACGAAGCTCTGTGCGATGACCGATGAGAAGTTTGCCGAACTGGAGCTGTACCCGGATTTTGACCAGTAAACAACATAACCGCAGGGATGGGGTGGCGATCTGCCACCCCACCTTTTTACCCCAAAACTGAAAGGAGGACAGAACACTATGCCAACCAAAGCTGAACTATATGCACAGATGGCGGACAAGGTGGCAACG
The DNA here is from genome assembly GCF_003479665.1 of Blautia sp. AF14-40. Taxonomy (NCBI): domain Bacteria; kingdom Bacillati; phylum Bacillota; class Clostridia; order Lachnospirales; family Lachnospiraceae; genus Blautia; species Blautia sp. AF14-40. The sequence continues at coordinate 49,619 of NZ_QUHK01000021.1, read as the reverse complement.
CAGCTCACGGGGAGCTGGCAGGAATGGGCAGGGTTTCTCACCACTGCTTCCCGCCTTTACAAGTACCCGTTCCATGAGCAGCTGATGATCTATGCCCAGCGACCGGACGCTACCGCCTGTGCAGAGTACGATTTATGGAATGAAAAGATGGGCCGTTATGTAAGGCGCGGTTCCAAGGGAATCGCTCTGGTGGATGATTCCGGGGACAGACCTCGCCTGCGTTATGTCTTTGACATTTCCGACACCGGAACCCGTGAACATTCCCGCACTCCCTGGCTGTGGCAGTTGGAGGAGCGCCATCTGGATTCCGTGCAGGCCATGCTGGAGCGCACCTATGATGTTTCCGGTGATGATCTTGCCGGACAGCTCACGGAGGTAGCTGGAAAACTGGCCGAGGAATACTGGACGGAGCATCAGCAGGACTTCTTCTATATCGTTGACGGTTCCTTTTTGGAGGAATATGATGAGTATAACATCGGAGTGCAGTTCAAGGCAGCCGCCACCGTCAGCATCACTTACGCTTTGATGTCCCGCTGTGGACTGGAGCCGGAACGCTACTTCGACCACGAAGATTTCATGGCGATCTTTGATTTCAACACCCCGTCCACCATCGGGGCGCTGGGAACAGCGGTCAGCCAGATCAACCAGCAGGTGCTGCGGCAGATCGGCGTTACCGTCCGAAATGCAGAGCGCGAAGCCAACCAAGAAAGGAGCAAGCAAGATGAACAATCCCATGACCTACATCCAGAACGGAGACTATCAGATTCCCGACCTGAAGCTGAGCCAGCAGCCGGAGAAACCCCTGGGCAAGTACGGCAGGATGAGGAAAACCTACCTGAAGGAACATCGTCCCATCCTCTACAACCAGATGTTGCTGAGCGAGAAACTGTACCCGCACCTTCTGGAGATCGACGAGACCGCCCAGAGCAGACTGGAGCAGATGATGCCCCAGCTGGCGAAGGAAGCGGGAGCCACCGAGGAACTGAAAGCCAGCGATCCCATGAAGTGGGTGGGGCTGATGAACACCTGCAAAGCTCAGGCAGAGGAGATTCTGATGGCGGAGCTTATCAACAGCTGACTCTAAACCTGTTCCTCTCCGAAGCGGAACAGATCCAATCCATAGATGAAGCAGAGAATGTAGCACATACATCCTCTGCTTTTTCTTTTGCCCAAAATGACATTGACCATGTGCTGCGTTTGGGAGGCAATACAGACCGTCAGAGGGAGCGTGTGGTTGCAGCCTTTGAAAAGCAGAAAACCACCGCTGAGATTGCCGAGATACTGAAAACGCTGTACCACGGTGGCAACGGCCTTGGCAGTGTGAGTGCATGGTATGCCGAGGATGGCATCCATCTTTCCCACGGGAAGTCTGTCCGTTATGACAGGTCTGCCCAGGTCATTTCTTGGGAGCGAGCCGCAGAGCGTATCGGGGAGCTTTTGGAAAGTGGTCAGTTTGCCTCCAATGTGGAGCTTGCAGAAGCGGCAGGCTATGAACGATCCCTCCTCTCGGAAAAGCTCTGGCATCTGTATCACGATCTCAGTGAGGACGCCAGAAAAGCCGGATATTTGTCCTGCCTGTCAGAGATCAAAGGCAATGGATTCCCAGAGGAGACCCGCCGTCTGACGGAGCAGCTGAGTGAACCGGCTTTCCGCCAGACCCTCAAGGAAGAATACGCTGCCTTCTGGACTGCCTATCAGCAGGACCGTGACCTGTTGCGTTTTCACTATCATAGACCGAGGGAGATCTGGGAGAACCTGAAGGACCTTGACCTGCCCCGCAGGACCTTTTCTTCAGAGCTTTCCCAAGTGCCAACCGTCCAGCACTTTATTACCGAGGATGAGATCGACGCCGCCATGACCGGCGGAAGCAGTTTCGCCGGAGGAAAAGGCCGTATCTATGCGTTCTTCATGGAAAACCATACGGATAAGGAAAAAGTGAGATTCCTTAAAGACGAGTATGGCATTGGCGGACGCTCTCATGCCCTGTCCGGCGCAACACACAGCGGCGAAGATCACGATGGGAAAGGACTGCACTATAAAAAGCAGGACTGCCCGGATGTTCACTTGAACTGGGAAAAGGTTTCCAAGCGCATTACCTCACTTGTCCAGAAAGGTCGCTATCTTACCGAACAGGAACAAGCGCAGTATGACAAGATCCAGGCTGAAAAGGATCTGGCAGAAGAAGATGCCATTCAAGCCCAGCAGCCGGAGATAGAGGAAGAAACGCCAAAGCCTACCCTTCGGGAGCAGTTTGAGCAGTATAAGCCTGTGGTGACTGCCGCCATATCTGAGGATGCCGCATACCGCAATGCCTGCGGTCATTCCGACCGTGAAAATGCTGTCATCGAGGGCAATGCCGCTGTGCGCCGTGCGGTTCTTGGCTCTAAGGATATGGAGCTGATCCGCCTTTATTCGGATGTGCCGGAGTTCCGCCAGCGCCTGCACCGGGAAGTGATCGACGAAACCTATCCAAAGCTCCATGAGCTTCTGCGCCCTCTTTCTCAGGAAGATATTGATACTGCCCTTTGTGCATGGAACGGCAATATCGAGAGTAAACACGCTGTCGTCCGCTATATGAAAGACCATGCAAGAGAGAAGGATACCGCTGCATGGCTGGCTCAGGAATACGGTGGCAGCAACAGCCCGTTCGTTGTCCGTGCCGGAAGCCCGGAGGAAACACAGCTGCCCTGGCCGAAGGTACAGCGCAGGCTTGCCCAGCTGATTCAGGAGGACCGGTTCTATACCGAAGAAGAACAGGATCGTTTTGACAATATCGACCCTATCGCCATCCGGGAAGCCCTGGAGGAAAGAGGGATCGTCAACGGACAGGTGGCAGACCCGGAAAAACTGGACAATGACCCGTTTATCCAACAGGTGATGTCGGATGCCGAGCAGATCGCAGCTGCCGAGACAGAACAGACTTCCGAGGTTTCCATTTCCGATGAGGAATATGATGCAGTTCGCCGCCCGACTCCGCAAAGAACCTCCTATGATCCTGCCGCCCCGGTTTATGCCGTGGGCGATACCGTGTATATCGAGGATGACGCCTATCAGATCACCGAGCTACGGGATGACACCGTGCAGCTTCTGCCTACCGGCATGGTATATCCCATCTATCGGGCAGAGCGCAAAGAACAGTTCGAGCAGCTGCTTCGGGCAGACCGCCGCAATGCTTACTATACCGAGTTTCTTCCCATTGACCCGGACAAGGCAGATCAAGACCTGCGGGATGTATTGGCCCATGGACTGATGGATGAAGCGGATAAACAGCAGCTTTCCACGCTACTGCAATCTGGCAGGAGCAACAGTGAGATCGCCTACTGGCTGAGCAGAGCCTACCCTCATGAGATTGAGACCCTGAATCTGGAGACCGGCGATATTGCCGATTACCGTACCACGGCACAGGGCATGGAGCTGGAAGTCCTGGACGCAGAGGAAAAGCGTCTGGCTGTGCTGTATTTCCGCTGGGATGAGGTTGCGCCTTTGCTGCGCGGGATGTATGCCCGTCAGCAGGACGGCTTTGGACAGGAACAGCCCCAACCGGCTACCGAATCCCCGACCTTCCATTCCGAGACCATGGCCGTCTATCCGGGCGATAAGAACCATCTGCCTTATGATGTGGTGGTGGAACGGTTGCATATTGAGGAGCCGGAGCCGCCAGCCCCTGTAACAGAGCCGGAGAAAACCTTTGAGGAAGTGCTGGATGAACACCCGGTTTCCATTCAGGTCAACGGCCAGTGGCAGACCTTCCCCAATGCCAAAGCTGCCGAGGAAGCCTCCTATGAGGAATACAAGGCTAACCTGCGCCGCAATGCACAGAACTTCCGCATTACCGATGAGCATTTGGGCGAAGGCGGTCCAAAAGTCAAGTTCCAGGCAAATGTTAATGCCATTCGTTTGCTGAAAGAGCTGGAATCTGCCGGACAGCAGGCAAGCCCCGAACAACAGGAGATTCTTTCCCGTTATGTGGGCTGGGGCGGTATTCCTGATGCTTTTGACCCAGAGAAACCGGCATGGGCTTCCGAGTATACCCAGCTGAAAGAGCTGCTGACCCCGGAGGAATATGCCGCCGCCAGAAGCTCCACCCTCAACGCTCATTACACCAGCCCTATGGTCATCAAAGCGATTTATGATGCTGTGGGCCGTATGGGATTTGAGACCGGAAATATTCTGGAGCCATCTATGGGTGTGGGAAATTTCTTCGGTATGCTGCCGGAGGAAATGCGAAACAGCCGTCTATATGGTGTGGAGCTTGACCCGGTTTCCGGGCGTATCGCAAAGCAGCTCTATCCCAAGGCGGACATCACAGTAGGCGGCTTTGAGACCACTGACAGGCGGGACTTCTTTGACCTTGCCATCGGCAATGTGCCTTTTGGTCAGTATCAGGTCAATGACAAAGCCTACAACAAGCTGAATTTCAACATTCATAATTACTTTTTCGCCAAAGCATTGGATCAGGTGCGTCCCGGCGGTGTGGTAGCTTTTGTGACCTCCCGCTATACCATGGATGCCAAGGATTCCACCGTGCGCCGCTATCTTGCCCAGCGTGCCGAGCTGCTGGGAGCGATCCGTCTGCCTAATGACGCGTTCAAAAAGAATGCCGGTGCCGAGGTTGTATCGGACATCATCTTTCTCCAAAAGCGGGACCGTCCGCTGGACATTGCACCAGAGTGGACGCAGACCGGACAAACGGAGGATGGGTTTGCCATCAACCGGTATTTTATCGACCACCCGGAAATGGTGCTGGGCAGACAGGAGCCGGTAAGCACTGCTCATGGTATGGATTACACCGTGAACCCTATCGAGGGACTGGAGCTTTCCGACCAGCTGCATGATGCTGTGAAGTACATTCATGGCACTTATCAGGAGGCAGAGCTGCCGGAGCTGGGCGAAGGCGAAGCCATTGACACCTCCATTCCTGCCGACCCAAATGTGAAGAACTATTCCTATGCCATTGTAGACGGGCAGGTGTACTATCGGGAAAACAGCCGCATGGTGCGCCCTGACCTCAACGCCACCGCCGAAGCCCGTGTGAAAGGTCTTGTGGGACTGCGTGATTGTGTGCAGGAACTGATCGACCTTCAGATGGATGCAGCGGTTCCAGACAGCACCATTACCCAAAAGCAGGCGGAACTGAACAGCCTCTATGACAGCTTTTCTGCAAAATATGGCCTTATCAATGACCGTGCAAATCGGCTGGCCTATGCAGATGATTCTTCCTATTACCTGCTCTGTGCGCTGGAAGTCATCGACGAGGACGGGAAACTGGAACGTAAGGCGGATATGTTCACCAAACGAACCATCAAGCCCCATCAGGCAGTGGCTACTGTGGATACGGCAAGCGAAGCACTGGCGGTGTCCATCTCGGAAAAAGCCTGCGTAGATATGGGCTATATGAGTCGGCTTACCGGAAAAACAAAAGAAGCACTGGCCGGAGAACTGCAAGGCGTGATCTTCCGTGTGCCGGGACAGCTGGAACAGGACGGCACACCCCATTATGTGACTGCTGATGAATACCTTTCCGGCAATGTACGCCGCAAACTGCGTCAGGCGCAGCGGGCGGCACAGCAGGACCCTTCTTTTGCAGTCAATGTGGAAGCTCTTACCGCCGCCCAGCCCAAAGACCTGGATGCGTCGGAAATTGAGGTGCGTCTGGGCGCTACCTGGATTGACAAGGAGTACATCCAGCAGTTTATGTACGAGACCTTCAACACCCCGTTTTATCTCCAGCGCAGCATTGAGGTCAACTATTCCTCCTTTACTGCTGAATGGCAGATCAAGGGGAAATCTTCTGTATCCTACAACGATGTGGCAGCTTATACCACCTACGGAACCAGCCGCGCCAACGCCTACAAGATTCTGGAGGATTCCTTAAACCTGCGGGATGTCCGTATCTATGACACCATAGAGGACGCAGACGGAAAAGAGCGCCGCGTACTAAACGCCAAGGAGACCACTCTGGCTGCCCAAAAACAGCAGGCGATCCGGGAAGCCTTTAGGGACTGGATCTGGAGAGACCCGGAGCGCCGCCAGACTTTGGTGCGCCAGTATAACGAAGAAATGAACTCTACCCGTCCCCGCGAGTATGATGGCAGCCATATCACTTTTGGCGGCATGAACCCGGCCATTACCCTGCGGGAACACCAGAAAAGTGCCATCGCCCATGTGCTGTATGGCGGAAATACCCTGCTGGCACACGAAGTAGGCGCGGGCAAAACCTTTGAGATGGTGGCCGCTGCGATGGAAGCCAAACGCCTGGGCTTGTGCCAGAAATCTCTCTTTGTGGTTCCCAACCACCTGACTGAGCAGTGGGCATCGGAGTTTCTGCGCCTCTATCCTTCTGCCAACATCTTAGTCACAACCAAAAAGGACTTTGAGACCCATAACCGCAAGAAGTTCTGCGCCCGTATTGCGACCGGTGACTACGACGCCATCATCATGGGACACAGCCAGTTTGAGCGTATCCCCATCAGCCGGGAGCGCCAGGAAAGGCTTCTCTATGAGCAGATCGACGAGATCACCGAGGGCATCGCAGAGGTGCAGGCCAGCGGCGGCGAGCGTTTTACCGTCAAGCAGCTGGAGCGTACCAGAAAGTCTCTGGAAGCCAGACTGGAAAAGCTGCAAGCCGAGGGGCGAAAAGACGATGTGGTAACCTTCGAGCAGCTGGGTGTGGACCGTTTGTTTGTGGACGAGGCCCACAACTATAAAAACCTGTTTCTATACACAAAAATGCGGAATGTGGCGGGTCTTTCCACATCGGACGCGCAGAAATCCTCCGATATGTTTGCCAAGTGCCGCTATATGGATGAGATCACCGGAAACCGTGGCGTGATTTTCGCCACCGGCACCCCGGTCAGCAACTCCATGACCGAGCTTTACACCATGCAGCGTTACCTTCAGTATGAACGCTTGCAAGAGCTGAACATGACCCACTTCGACTGCTGGGCTTCCCGCTTTGGGGAGACCGTCACAGCATTGGAGCTGGCACCGGAAGGCACCGGCTACCGGGCAAGAACGAGATTCAGCAAGTTCTTTAACTTGCCTGAGCTGATGAACCTGTTCAAAGAAGCGGCCGACATTAAGACTGCCGATCAGTTAAATCTCCCTACCCCGGAAGTGGAGTACCACAACATCGTGGCGCAACCCACCGAACATCAGCAGGAAATGGTCAAGGCTCTTTCGGAGCGCGCATCGCTGGTACACAGCGGAACCGTTGACCCGTCCCAGGATAATATGCTCAAGATTACCTCGGATGGCCGCAAGCTGGGGCTTGACCAGAGGATCGTCAACCAGATGCTGCCGGATGAACCCGGAACAAAGGTCAATCAGTGCGTGGACAACATCATGCAGATCTGGCGGGACGGCAAAGCTGACAAGCTGACCCAGCTGGTGTTCTGCGACATTTCTACCCCGCAGGCAAAAGCTCCTGTAAGCAAGGCGGCGAAAACGCTGGATAATCCACTGCTTCACGCACTGGAAGGCGCTGTGCCTCTGCCGGAGCAGGAACCGGTCTTTACGGTATATGACGATATTCGTCAGAAACTCATTGCCCAGGGGATGCCTGCCGACCAGATCGCTTTTATCCATGAAGCCAATACCGAAGTGCGGAAAAAGGAGCTGTTCTCTAAAGTCCGTACCGGTCAGGTTCGTGTCCTTTTGGGCAGCACCGCCAAGATGGGCGCAGGCACCAATGTGCAGGACCGTCTGGTGGCACTTCATGACCTGGACTGTCCGTGGAGACCGGGAGACCTTGCCCAGCGCAAGGGCCGTATCGAGCGCCAGGGCAACCAGAACCCCCTTGTCCATGTGTACCGCTATGTGACAGAAGGAACTTTTGACGCATACCTCTGGCAGACGGTGGAGAACAAGCAGAAATTCATCAGTCAGATCATGACTTCTAAATCGCCGGTGCGCTCCTGCGATGATGTGGATGAAACAGCCCTCAGTTTTGCCGAGATCAAGGCTCTGTGTGCCGGAGATCCCCGCATCAAGGAGCGTATGGATTTGGATGTGGAGGTATCCCGCCTGAAGCTGATGAAAGCCGACCACCAGAGCAAGCAATATCGTCTGGAGGACCAGCTGCTCAAATACTTCCCGGAGGAGATTGAAAAGCACAAAGGTTTTATCAAGGGCTTTGAATCCGATCTGGAGGTTTTGACAGCTCACCCGCACCCGGAGGACGGTTTTGCTGGTATGGAGATTCGTGGAGACCTGCTGACCGATAAGGAGAACGCCGGTGCAGCCCTTTTGGATGCCTGCAAGGAGGTCAAAACCTCCGATCCGGTGCAGATCGGCAACTACCGGGGTTATGCCATGTCCGTGGAATTTTCCGCTTGGAAACAGGAGTATACGCTCCTGCTGAAAGGACAGATGACCCACCGGGCAACCCTTGGTACAGACCCTCGCGGAAATCTTACCCGTATCGACAATGCCCTCGCCCAGATGCCCCAGCGTTTGGAGGCGGCAAAGGCCCAGCTGGATAACCTCTATCAGCAGCAGGCTGCCGCAAAGGAGGAAGTCGGAAAGCCATTCCTTTATGAAGAAGAACTGACAAGCAAAAACGCCCGTCTGGTGGAGTTGGATACCCTGCTCAACATCGACGGAAAGGGGCAGGCACACACCGAGTCTGTTGTTGCCAAAAGCACACGGCCTTCGGTGCTGGATAACCTAAAACGCCCGGTGCAACCCCGCAGTACAGACAAGAAACCAAAACAGCATGAGGAGGTGCGGTAACATGAATACTAACGATCTGAATACAGCTCTTTATGAAAAGATGGCTGCCGAACAGGACAAGTTCCGGGACTGGCTGAAAAGCCAGCCCCCGGAAGAAGTCTTAAACCATGCCTATGAGTACACCATCCGCGAGGACATCGTGATGGCAATGGAGGAACTGGAGTTGACCGACACCCAGGCTCAGGCACTTTTGGAATCTCCCTCTCCATTGACGGATGTGTACCGCTATTTTGAAAAGCTGGAGACCGGCTATATGGGTGTGATCCGGGACAGCATTGAAAGCCGTGCCGACGATGTGTGCAGAGCCAAAGAGGAACTGCGAACAACACCGGTCTATCCATATTCTGCTGCCTATGCGTCCGAGCATGGGGAAATGGCACAGTACAACCTCTCATATCAGGCGAACAGCGCCTGCAAAGAAGCCATTGAGCAGACCATCAGCGCCCACTATGCAGAGAATCGGCTGGATACGGAGGCTGCGGTCAAAGATGTGCTGGAAAAGTTCGGGACGGAACGGGTACAGTTTATTCTTGCCAACACCATCCAGCGCAAGAACTATGACGGGCGTATCTCTCAGGACAATAAAGCATGGGCAAAAACCATTCCTACGCTGGAGGACAGCGGCGCTTCCCGCCACTGTGCCTATCTGGTGGTAGATCAGGTCAATCCCGGTTTGACCGACCTGTTCACCAGACAGTTCCGAAAAGTCGCTCAAGAACAGCAGAAAAGCTCTGTCCTGCAAAAGCTCAAGCAGGAACCGCCTGCCCGCAAGCCTGCCACCCCGAAAAAACGGGAGCCGGAGCGATAACCATGGCAAAGCGCAAGCGGGATGTGCCGGTTTTGTTTTGGGTGTCCGCAGAAGAACTGGAACTGATCCATCAAAAGATGCAGCAATACGGGACAGAGAATTTGAGCGCTTATCTGCGGAAAATGGCGCTGGATGGTTATGTGGTCAAGCTGGAACTGCCAGAGCTGAAGGAGCTGGTCTCCCTGATGCGCCGAAGCAGCAACAACTTGAACCAGCTGACCCGCAAAGTGCATGAGACCGGGCGGGTTTATAATGCTGACTTGGAGGATATATCCCAGCGGCAGGAACAACTGTGGGAGGGTGTGAAGGAAATCCTTACCCAACTCTCCAAACTTTCATAACAGGGATAGATACTCCATTTGCGGAGGGAGGAACGGCGTTTCTTCGCCGCACCTTCCTCCGCTTTTTCTTTTTGTCTGTATCCTTGTCTTTTGCCTGTCCGTACCGGATAATATGAGTAGAATAAGAAGCGTAGCAAAGGAGTGAAAACAGATGCTGACCTTTGAAAAGGTGCTGGAGATTTTTGCGGATTACCTAACCGCAGACGAGACCATAGAAGTTTATATCAGCCGCCATGGATGTGTAAGAGTTGAATTTGACCAAGATTTTCACTATTGCTCTGGCGAGGTGTGCCATACTCCCAAGGAACTGTTCGACCTCTTAGCCGATGATTACCGGACTTATCTGGAGATTGAACTGACCAAAGGAAAACGGGAAGTGACGGAAGATGATGAGAGAGAAGCGGATGCCCTATGCAAACAGTATCTGGAGCGTTGGAAGGAGGAACAGAAATGAAGATTTTGAAATGTCTGCTGATGATCGTAACTGCACCGGTCATTTTGGTGTTGACGCTTTTTGTCTGGCTCTGCACGGGGCTGATCTACATATCCGGTCTGGTGCTTGGTCTACTAAGCACGGTAATTGCTCTGCTTGGCGTGGCTGTGCTGATTACCTATTCCCCGCAGAATGGTGTGATTTTGCTGGTTATGGCATTTTTGATTAGCCCGATGGGGCTGCCGCTGGCTGCGATCTGGCTACTGGGAAAGGTGCAGAGTTTGAAATTTGCGATACAGGATTGGGTGTATAGGTAAATGATGTGAATATAATTTGGAATGAAAAAGAAGCAGGACAATGGGAGATGAGACCCAATGCCCTGCTTCTCTGTTTATTCGGAACGAACTGTAATATATTTTTGATTGCGACTTTTAGGTTTATCGGGAATAGTCATTTCTAATTGCCCGGATTCTAAAAGCGGATTGATATGTTTCAAAGTGAAGTTTCTTAAATCTTTGAAGCCGCAAAATACTGCAAGCTCTTTCTTGGATTTTGGTGTTGTGCAAAAAGTCAAAATCTGTTTGGATACCGTTGATAGTTCAATAACTTGGTGGGTAACTTGGTGGATAACTTGGTGGGTGTCACCCTCTAAGTTGTAGTTTACATTTTTCAAGATGACTCTGAAATCTGTCGCTGTTGAGGAGAATTCAGGCTTATATGCCGCTGTGTATCCAGGCAGCTTTTCAGTTTCACTGACGATTTTGCGTAGGCCACTTCCACGGCGTTCCATGTACTTCATGCGGTGGAACAGGTCAGCAATCACAGGGTTTCGTCGCATGGAACGGATACTGTAAATATCGTATTCCTGAATTGAGCCGCCGCCAAACATACCGCCCGGAGATGTGATTTCCACCCGATCATCAAACATATCAATATGGATTTCGCTGCCAAGCACAATATAATCACGATGGATAAGCGCATTAACAAGAGCCTCTGTCACAGCTCGTTCAGCATAATCCGGCTTGTCTACACGATACTGTGCCTTTTTGACAAAACGGACTTTGGAATTATTGCGAATAAATTCACTGCCGCTGTTCAGTAAATAAATCAAATTTCCCTCGTATTCTTTATCGTCCAGCGCATCATCAAAGATAGAGCCTTTTTCCAAGCCATTCCACCGGGTACAGAACATGCGGGAGTTATAAACCGTGTGCTGATCGGTCATGAGTTTTCCGGCATTGGTCAGGAGTCCATTTTTATCAGTCAACCCGAAGGAAACATAATCGGATGGCTCAAAGCGGAGACCGGTCCGTTCCAGATAGGTTGCTTCCAGAAGTGTAAAGCTGTAATCCTTTTTTACCGCGTCTGTTGTTAGGGTATCAAAGGACTGATTGGTTCCCTTTAAGATCAGTTCATTCACAATGTAATCAGGGGCAATTACGCTTTCATTTCCAACACGGATATATGCTTCCATCACGCCGTCTGCCTTGTAATAATATGGGGTGCTGCGGCCGGGAGAAACCTCCAGAGCTAATAGATTTTTACCATCTTCCTGTAATGGTTTTAAGATGAACTGAGGTAATGGTGTGATTCGTTCTTTGATTAAGCGGCTGATCGCTTCAGCATCCTTTTGAACATCTGACAAGCCGATAGGCTCCCGGTCATCAGAGACTCCGAAAAACAGAGTGCCGCCGATCCCATTGGAAAAGGCACTGACACTTTTTAACCAGCTTTTTGGCTTTTTTGTTTCGAGAGCAACTTTGAAATCACATTCCGTTGCTTCGGCAATGAGCTGTTCTATCATAAAATCCCTCCTTTGAGGTTGTAGAATGTTCTTTTTTATTATACCCAGCGGAGAAAGGTATTGCAACGATAGAAGCAAAGAGTTCAGCGAAAAAATATTTATGAGAGGAGGGCCTTCTATTATGGCAACTACAAGAATCATGCCGCTTCATGTTGGCAAGGGTCGCACAGAAAGTCGGGCAATCAGTGACATCATCGACTATGTAGCAAATCCACAGAAAACAGATAACGGCAAGCTCATTACCGGCTATGCGTGTGACAGCCGGACTGCGGATGCGGAGTTCCTTCTGGCAAAGCGGCAGTACATTGCCGCTACCGGACGGGTGCGCGGCGCAGATGATGTGATCGCCTATCATGTGCGCCAGTCCTTCCGCCCTGGTGAGATTACCCCGGAAGAAGCAAACCGGCTGGGCGTAGAATTTGCAAAGCGTTTTACTAAAGGCAATCATGCCTTTGTGGTCTGCACTCACATAGACAAGTCGCACATTCATAATCACATTATCTGGTCATCGGTCAGCTTAGAATATGACCGGAAATTCCGAAACTTTTGGGGCAGCACCAAGGCGGTTCGCCGGTTAAGTGATACAATCTGCATTGAAAACGGACTGTCCATTGTAGAGAATCCGAAACCTCACGGAAAAAGCTATAACAAGTGGCTGGGAGATCAGGCAAAGCCCTCTCACCGAGAGCTGCTGCGTGTGGCGATTGACAACGCATTATCACAAAGTCCTGCTGACTTTGAAGAACTGCTGAAACTGTTGCAAGAGTATGGTTGTGAAGTCTCAAAGCGCGGAAAATCGTATCGACTGAAACTCTCTGGTTGGGAGAAAGCCGCCCGCATGGACAGTCTTGGCGAAGGATATGGATTGGAAGATTTGCGGGCAGTTCTCTTAGGGAAGAAAGCACATACCCCGCGAAAGAAAACAGTCACACGGGCAGAGCCGCCAAAGATCAATCTGCTGGTGGACATTCAGGAAAAATTGCAGGCTGGAAAAGGTGCTGGCTATACGCGATGGGCTAAAGTTTTCAATCTGAAGCAAATGGCGCAGACCATGAATTACCTGTCAGAGAATAACCTGCTGGAGTATGCGGTTTTGGAAGAAAAGGCTGCGGCTGCCACGGCACATCACAATGAACTTTCGGCGCAGATTAAAGCGGCTGAAAAGCGCATGGCAGAGATTGCTGTTCTGCGTACTCACATCGTAAATTATGCTAAAACCCGTGAGGTCTATGTGGCATACCGCAAGGCGGGTTACTCTAAGAAATTCCGGGGGGAACATGAGGAAGAAATTCTGCTCCACCAGGCTGCTAAGAATGCCTTTGATGAGATGGGAGTCAAGAAACTTCCCAAGGTCAAAGAGTTGCAGACGGAGTACGCGAAATTGCTGGAAGAAAAGAAAAAGACCTATGCCGAGTACCGGCGTTCCCGTGAGGAAATGCGCGAGCTTTTAACGGCAAAGGCCAATGTGGATCGAGTGCTGAAAATGGAGGTAGAACAGGATGTTGAAAAAGAAAAAGACCACGGCCAGCGGTAAGCTGGTCCTGGTCAAAAGCGTTCGCAGAACGCGCAGCCACAGAATGAAATTCTGTGTTCAAAGGGGCTTGGGGGCGTTGCCCTCAACAAGCAAGCAGAGAGGAAAATCACAAAGGGATTTTCTTCTCTGCGGGCCTGTGTGTATTAACACAGGCATTGCTTGCCTCTTTTCTCTGGAAATAAAAAGAACCAGTGAGAGAATCGTTAAATTTCACTCACTGGCTCAATTCGTTTCAAATTTCTCGGATAACTCTGTCAGTTCCTTCACCGTTTCTTGGGTGTGATGCAGCAGGGTGTCACGCATTTCTGGCGGACAGCTGGAATAAAGCATTTTCATCTGATTGACACCCTCATCCTCCAGAGAAACATCTGGATTTATAAGCGTATCTAAAGAGATGTGCAGGACCTTTGCCAATGCTCTCAAAATCAAATAGGACGGGTTCATTTTCCCTTTTTCGATATTGGCAATTTGCTTTACAGAAACATGGCTTAGATCGGAAAGTTCCTGTTGTGTCAGTTCTTTATTCTTTCGGGCTTCCCGCATTTTTTGCCCTAAAGCAGTTAAATCATCAATCGGCATAATCGTTCACCTCAAATATATTTTATCGTTCCGATTTGCACAAAGGAATAACCTTATTGTGCTTGAGAACAGGACTGATTATGCCGATTCCTTTTTGATAACATGGTTGCTCCATGATTATGGCGTTTCCGGCTACTAATTGAACTATGAGGATGAATTGCAGATTTCAGCTTTTAGTTCGTTGCCAAACGAGAATGATATTGAATGCGGTAGGGAGGCTAGCAGTTTTATCCGCTCATCTATGAGCCGTTTTTTATTCTCTGTGACATAAAAATTCATCTGGATATTCCGTTTCCGGTTCGCCATGCGCTGCCTCCATTCTTCATAAGAGTTTGAGATTATCTCAACAAACATTTTTCATTTTCGGTCAAGAGATCTGAAAATACGAAAAATCGCAAGCGGGTACTCGCTTGCTGTGCTTGTTATCAAGCCTTACCTTCTATTTTTCTCTCTACTAATACTACAATTTGGAAAGGGGAAAATGGCTATATCCGTAAAGAAAAGCAGAAAAATGCCACGACTGAAACTCCGTTGTAGAGTGATCTGTCGTGGCATTACATTGTGAATTTATTTTTGCTGAGCCATTTTCCGATATTCAATCGGCAGGAGGCCTGTACTCTTGCGAAATAATTCCGCAAACCGGCTAGAAGTAGAGTAACCGATCATTTCCGCAATCTGTCCCATTGTGAAATCCGTATCGATGAGCAAATGCTCTGCCTGGCTCATGCGGCGCTGTTGAATGTACTCTGTGATCGTGCAGCCTTGCAGCTGCTTAAAAGATGTTTTCAGCTTAGTGGTTCCCATACAGGCGATTTTTGCAAGACGTTCTAATGGAATATCAAAAGCATAGTGGTCATTGAGATAAGCAATCACATTTTTCAGTTGCGCCACATCCTGCTCGGACAAACGTTTCTCTTTACGGGACAGAATTTTTTTCTGTTCTTCCACGACAAGAGATACGGCCTCGGCTACTTTCGCTTCATAGAATAATCCTGCGGCAATCCCATCCCCACGGTAGACCTTTACTTCATGGAGCAATTTAGCCATAGCTGGGAAATCTGTTGTCTGATCGATCTGCCGGAAAGCTGCAAGCGGGCTGATATAATCCCCTGGATATTGCTTTTGGAGATAATCCTCATAGTATGCCGGCATGACTTCGATACCGATGGAACGGATGGGGATTTTTTTGTGGATCAGCGCCTTGTATGGCTTGTAACCGCCGATAAAGGCTTTAATACATCCGGCAGACATCCGCCGATAGGGATTTAATTCCTCCCCGGAGATAGATTCATACTGGGTAATGCTTAAGGCTTCTGGCAGGTTAAATTCCATGAAGAAATCTTCGTGAAAATAGAAATCGTGGATTTTAATGTCGTACAGGTCTTTTTTCGCATAGACCCAGTAAAGGCCTTCCCCAAATTCAGGCGATAACCGCCAGCATTGTCCGGCAGAATTGAAGCGGTTATTGCTATCTACCGGGATAAAATGGTTATCTGTTAAAAGCGGCTCATAGTAATCCGCAATAATGCTATTGTTCAAATGACGGCCTCCTTTGAAACGATTGGACGGAGCTTTGCAATGAAAGGACGAAGATGCCCGGAACGTATTGCAGACCGCCCGGAAAGTTAGTATCATATAGACCGTGGTTAGCAGCAACTAATCATAATATAACAGATTTCAGGCGGTAGGTCAACCGTTCTTGAAGCAGGAGGAAAAAATATGAGTAATCAAGTAAATGCAAAGGCAGGATTGTCCGTCAAGGACTTAGTAACAACAGGGATTTTCACCGCACTTTTGTTCGTATTCATCATGGTGGGTGGCGTCTTTTTTGCTACCAACCCGATGCTGACCTTTTTCATGCCCGCCGGGAGTGCTCTGCTTGCCGGGCCGGTTTATCTGCTGATGATCGCAAAAGTACATAAGCGCTGGAGTATCACGATCATGGGCGTTATAATGGCCATCATCTGGTTTGTCACCGGTATGCACTGGGCGTTTGCGCTGGGCTATCTCATTATGGCCGTCGTAGCGGATTTTGTCGCCGGTACAAAGCAGTACAAGAGCAAGAAAATCAACAGCCTGTCCTATATCCTTTTCTCCCTGGGCGGAACAGGGTCGTACCTTGTTTTCTTCGCTGATCCCCAGGGCTGGGCACAGACCATGTTGGGAAATGGAACCGAGCAAAGCTATATCGACACCATGCAGGCGACCGCAAACGCGGGAATCTTTATCGCCATGTTTGCCGCTCTCCTTGTAACAGCTTCTATCAGTGCATTTGTGGGCTGCAAAATGCTGAAGAAGCAGTTTGAAAAAGCAGGTATTACAGCATGATGGGTAACACCGTCCAGAAAGGGCTTTGGCTTGACCCGCGGGCCAAGCTCTTTCTTATTTTAATGTGCGTACTGTGTTCCATGTTCGCACCTTCCCTTTCGTATCAGTTTGCACTTGTCCTGCTGATTGCTGTATTGGGAGTGCTTTGCGGAAAGTGGAAATATTCCATAAAAGGGGTCTGCTTTTATGCCGTGGTCTGTGTACTGACGGTCTGGATCATGGCGGCCATGACGGGGACGCTACGGACCATGTTTGTTGCGTTCCTTGGACTGTACCATAAAGTTTATGCTTGTGGGATGCTGGCAGGGATTGTCCTGTCCACAACGAAAGTCAGCGAGTTTTTATCTGCCATGAACCGCATCCATGCCCCGAAAAAATTTGTCATCACATTTGCGGTCATGCTGCGCTATATTCCAACTATCCAGGAGGACTGGCATTTTGTTAAGGACGCCATGCGGATGCGGGATGTATCGCCCTCCCTGGGCGGATTCCTTTCCCATCCGGGGATGACGGTAGAGTGTATTTATGTGCCGCTGATGATGATGGCCTCCAAAGCAGCGGACGAGCTTTCCATTGCCTCTGTTACTCGCGGGATTGAGAATCCCAATCCCCGGACCTGCCTTGTCCAGATAAAATGCGGGATTGCAGATTGGATGGCGATGTTGATTGCTGTTGCTTTCTTTATTTTTGAATTATGTATGCGGGGAGGTGTGACCGGGTGATTGAATTTGAAAATGTATCATTTTCTTATGAGGGACAGGAGCATGGTGGTCTGCATGGAATCAGCCTGAAAATTGCAGACGGGGAATGTGTCTTGTTCTGTGGCCGTAGCGGGTGTGGAAAAACAACGGTCACAAGGTTGGTAAACGGCCTGATTCCACAATTTTACCAGGGAGAAATTCAAGGGCGTGTGCTGGTGGACGGACAGGAAATCAGCAACCTGCCCATGTATCAGATCGCCGCAAAGGTGGGCTCCGTCTTTCAGAATCCCCGGACGCAGTTTTTCAATGTGGATACGGACAGTGAGATTGCGTTTGGAATTGAAAATGAAGCCAGGCCGGTAAAGGAACTGGAGGAACGGGTAGAACAGACAACAAAAGATTTGCATATTGAAAAGCTACGGAACCGCAACATTTTTGAATTGTCTGGTGGGGAGAAACAGAAAATCGCGTTTGCGTCTGTCTATGCCATGAACCCGGAAATCTATCTGCTGGACGAACCATCCTC
This sequence comes from Blautia sp. AF14-40, assembly GCF_003479665.1. Lineage (NCBI taxonomy): Bacteria > Bacillati > Bacillota > Clostridia > Lachnospirales > Lachnospiraceae > Blautia > Blautia sp. AF14-40. Next base: position 31,832 of record NZ_QUHK01000021.1, on the reverse strand, counting down.
GAATCTGGACATGGCTTCCATCCAGGAATTGAAAGAACATCTGCGGCTGATAAAAAGCCAGGGGAAAACCATTTTGATTGCGGAGCACAGACTCTATTATCTGATGGAGCTGGCAGATCGCATTGTTTATCTGGAAGATGGAGAAATAGCAAGGATTTTCACGCCGGAGGAATTTCTCCGGCTGCCCGAAACCGAACGGGAACACATGGGGCTGCGGGCGGTTGATCTGGCAAGGGTGCTCCCTCCGGCCAGTCATCCGCCCATTTCCTCTCCCACATTAGCACTCCATGATGTTACTCTGCGCTATAAAAAACGGACGATTCTACACCAGATTGCTCTTTCTGCGGCAAAGGGGGAAGTCATTGGGGTGGTCGGTCATAATGGAGCCGGAAAGACCACGTTTTCTCGCGCCCTGTGTGGGCTTCATAAAGACTGTGAAGGCGCGTTCCTTTGGGACGACCAGCCGATGGAACACAAGGCGAGGTTGAAACGCTCTTATATGGTTATGCAGGATGTGAACTATGAATTGTTTGCGGAGAGTGTGGAGGCAGAATGTTCCTTCGGAATCCGAAACCCGGATCAAGATTTAGTAGAGGAAACCATGAAGGAATTGGGGCTTACAGCCTACCGGGAACGCCATCCCAACACGCTTTCCGGTGGACAGAAGCAACGTGTGGCTGTGGCAGTCAGCATGATCTGTGGAAAAGATTTGCTGGTGTTCGATGAACCCACCAGCGGCCTGGACTTTGACAGCATGGCGCAGGTGGCAGGTCTGATAAAACGGTTATCCGAACAGGGGAAAATCATTTTTATTGTCACCCACGATTTTGAATTTGTCTGCCGTACCTGCTCCCGTGTCCTGCATTTTGATGAAGGGGAAATGCCGGATGACATCCCTGTTGTGATGGATTCCCTTCAAAAGCTCCGGGAACTGTTCTCTGTTTCAGAGAGAAAGGAGATGTGAAGTGATGAAACAGAAAAAAGAAAACAGGATTGCACTGCTGCTTCAATGGGCCGGTGAGCAAAAAATCTGGCTGCTGTTGGCAATCCTGCTGGCCATGGCAAGCGGCCTGTGTATCATTGTCCCGTATATCGGGATTTATCGCCTGATGGATGCCGCTTTCCAGCATATCTGCACAAAAGAGCTTGTCGTACAGACGGTAATGATGATCTCCGTTTCTGTGGCCCTGCGCTTTGTTTTATTCGGGTGTTCCGGTGTGGCGGCCCATAAAGGTGCTTACGGTGCTTTGTTCAAGGTGCGCTGCATGGTGGCGGAACATCTGGCAAAAGTCCCCCTTGGTACATTGAATGAGCGGCGGACCGGGGATATTAAAACGGTTCTGAATGAAGATATTGAAAAGCTGGAGTTGTTTTTAGCCCATAACCTTCCAGACCTTGTGTGCTATATGGTAGGGCCGGTAGCAATTTTCATTTATTTGATGACAGTAAATATCCCATTGGCACTGGTTTCCCTGGTGCCGTTGATTTTGGCCGTTGTGGTAATGGGGGTTATGTTTCGGAATACGGACGATTTGATGGACCGGGCGAACCGATCCATTACAACGCTCAATTCCGTTATGATCGAGTATATCAGCGGTATGAAACTGATTAAAGCGTACAACATGGGGAGCAAATCGTTCCAGAAATTTTCCGGTGCGATCCAGGAAGAGAATGCCATGTGGAATGAAACCTCCCGGAGAATGGGGCCTCCTTATGCAACCTTTGTGGTTCTGATTGAATGTGGGATGCTGCTGATGGTTCCCCTGGGCGGGATGTTCTTTCTGAAAGGCTCCCTGGCGGCCAGTGCATTTTTGCTGTTCGTCTATGTCGGCTCCATGTATCTGACGGAGATCCGGCCTTTACAGGAATTGGGGACAAACTTTGCGAATGTCCTGGGCGCCATTACCAAAACGAAAGAAATATTGGACGTTCCTGTTTATGAAGGTGGAATGGACTTCCCGGAAAACCATGATATTGAGCTTAAGAATGTACGTTTTTCCTACGATGGGAAAACGGATGTCCTGCAAGGCGTCAACCTCAAGATCAGGGATGGGGAACGCATGGCACTTGTGGGACAGTCCGGCGCGGGCAAGAGTACCGTGATTGAACTGATCTCCCGGTTTTATGATGTGCAGGAGGGGGAGGTGCTGATCGGCGGGATCAACGTGAATGAACTGAACTACGATACCATCCTGAAGAATATTGCCATTGTATTTCAAAAGACATTCCTTACCCGTGACAGTGTACTGGAAAATATCCGCATGGGTTCAGACGCCAGCCTGGAGGAAGTACGGGCTGCCGCCAGGGAGGCGCAGATTGATGACTTCATCATGTCGCTGCCGGATGGTTATGACACAAAGGTAGGCAGCTTCGGCTCCCGTTTCTCCGGTGGGGAAAAACAGCGGATTGCTATTGCAAGGGCGATCTTGAAAAATGCTCCCATTCTGATTCTGGACGAAGCGACAAGCGCCTCTGACCCGGAAAATCAGATGGAAATTGATAAGGCCATTCAGAACCTCTGCAAAGGCAGGACAGTCATTGTGGTAGCGCACAGGCTGAGCGCCTTGAAAATGTGCGACCGTGTGGCGGTGGTAGAGAGTCATACGATCACCAGCGTCGGTACCCATGAGGAAGTGCGGAAAGAGAACGCTTATTATCGGAAAGCATGGGAGGACTACGAAACAGCGAGGGGAATTACTTATCAACTGGAAGGAGGCGGGCAGAATGAATCCGAATAACGTATGGAAGAAGAACCGGGAGTTTTATATTGGCGTTGCCGGGACTGTCCTGGAGGGGCTGCTCTCCGGTAGCCTGTTTATGCTGCTTTATTCCGTCATGCGGTTTTTATGGGACGGTCAGTTTGATATGAACCGTGTACTGGTCCTGACAGGTGTTATTGCATTTATCTTTCTGCTCCGTATTTTGATATACAGCTATGGCTATACCAAAGCACAGATCGGCGGCGCAAAAGTCAGTAAAAATATCCGCTTGTTTATGGGCGACCATCTCAAGCGTATCCCGCTTTCCCGGTTTACACAAGGGCAGACAGGCGATTATATCAACACCATTACCAGTGATGTAAATAACTATGAAAAAATTCTGACCCATAAGATCGGGGACATTGCAAAGAGCTTTGCCCTGTCGCTGATGTTGATTGTTTTTGTGATGACGATCTACTTTCCAGCCGGGCTGATCCTCCTGATTGCCGACCTGCTTTTGCTCCCCGGATTGTGGCTTTCTTTCCGGCAGGTAGCGAAGTATGGCAAAGAGAAGAACGATATTTGTGCAGAGAATGTCAGCAGCATTGTGGAGTATGTATCCGGTATCCAGACTTTCCGGGCCTATGGCGTTGGCGGTCTGAAAAACAAAACCGTGATCCATGCCATGCAGGAGTTTAGCAGGATCAGCTTTGTGTATGAAGCCAAGGTTCTCCCGATAGGTGCGGGATTTGGTATTTTGAGCTGGCTGTCCTGCCCGGTTGTGATCTGGACGGCCTATGGCCCCTGGGCAGCCGGAACTTTAGATACCGTGTCCTATCTTTTGATTTGTATGCTGCCTTTATTCTGTGCGAAGCTGGCAAATTCCATTTTTGTAGACCTCACCAGCTATAAGAATCTGATGATCTCGAAAAATAAAATCATGGCTGTGATGAAGGAATCGGAAGAAACCGGCAGCATGGAGCCGCTACAGGCAGCCTCCCATGAGATTGTATTTGACCATGTGAACTTTTCTTATGTTCCCGGGGAACCGGTGTTAAAACAGGCTTCCTTTACTGTGCCGGATCAGAAGCTGACCGCCATTGTGGGGGATTCCGGCTCCGGCAAGTCTACCATCCTGAACCTGATTGCAAAATACTATGAAGTATCTGGCGGCACGATTTCCATAGGAGGCAGACCGATCAATCATGTAGCTGCGGAACGGGTATTAGACCAGATTTCTATGGTGGACCAGGATGTGTTCCTGTTTGATGATACAGTGCGGGAGAATATCCGCCATGCCCGTCCGGATGCTACGGACGCAGAAATTGAAGTGGCCTGCCGAGAGGCAAACTGTGACGGCTTTATCCGCAAGATGGAGAGGGGTTATGATACGCCGATTGGGGAAAATGGAAATCTCCTGTCCGGCGGCGAACGCCAGCGCCTTTCCATAGCACGTGCCATTTTGAAAAACAGCCCGATCCTGCTGCTTGACGAGGCGACGGCCTCCCTAGACATTGAGAATGAATTGGCGGTAAAGCAGGCGATTGCGAACCTACTGAAAGAGAAAAAAACCGTGGTGATGATCGCACATACCCTATCCATCGTAAAAAATGCCGATCAGATTCTGGTGGTTTCCGATGGCCGGATCACCGAAGCTGGTACACACGAAGAATTGTTAGCAAAGGATGGAAAGTACGCTGCCATGTGGAACGCAGAACAGCAGCTTTCCGCCTAAAAGGAGGCTACGATGAAGATTCATGCGTCCGGGGAGGATTATCTGGAGGCTGTGCTGATACTCCAAAAGAAGCAAGGCATGGTTCGTTCTGTTGATCTTGCCCGGCACATGGGTTTTAGCAAGCCGAGTATCAGCCATGCGGTAGGCATTTTGAAGAACGGTGGTTTTCTAACTGTGGATGAAGATGGATTCCTCCATTTGACCGCCATAGGCCATGAGGTTGCTGAGAAAATATATGAGCGTCACCGATTTTTCACGGAGCAGCTTATCGCTGCTGGCGTCGATCAGGAAACAGCGGAACAAGACGCCTGCCGCATTGAACACGCCATCAGTGATACATCTTTCCGAAAGCTGAAGGAGAAAGTACAAGGAACCGATTAGCGCACATCGGCTCGCTCTGCATAATAAGTTATCTGCCCCGTCCGGGGAAAGAAAAAAACCGTTGACTGGGGCAGATAATTTCGTGCGCTGTTTTAAGGTTTAAACTCAATCGGCGGTTTTGAAGGACAATTTCAGAGCCGCCGTTTCTTTGCGTTTACACAAACTAATGACGACTTGCAGGGACACGGTAGCCGCTTGGAGGTTAATTTGCCGTGTCTCTTTTGCTTTTTCAAAGCTCCCATGATCTACATCAATTAAAAAAAGCATTGCCCCTCCTCCGGGCAAGTATAGCATTGCATCGGCATTATCGTTCCATGTGATTCAGCATAATAATGACTGTTCTTGGTGCGCCAGTTTCCCATTGCGGGAATCTGGCGTTTTTTGTTGCCTTTTTTTCGGAGATAATCCGGCTGTATACCGGTGTCGTTCCCCACCTCCATTCGATTCACTCGTCAATCACCCGTGAATCGAAATGGAGGTACATAATGAAGAAAATTAACCTTCGGGAACTTTATCCTGATGTTTATACAACAGACTTTTTTGTAGATGTGACAGAGGAAGTAATGGAGACTATTCGAGCAGCTGAACGTGCGGAGGCTGCGTATGAGCGAAAGATGTATCGTTATAAAGCACAGTATTCTCTGGATTGCGAGAATGGCATTGAAAATGCGGTGCTGTTGAAGCCGCAGACACCGGAGATGCTTCTGGAGGAAAAACAGTTTCAGGAGCAGGTCTATGCCGCTGTGATGAAGCTGCCGGAGAAACAGGCAAAGCGAATTTATGCCCGATACTATCTGGGAATGACGGTAAATGAAATTGCCGAAGTAGAAGGTGTAGATCCAAGCCGTGTTCGAGACAGTATCCGCCGTGGCTTAAAGCAGCTCGGAAAATATTTTTGATAAAGTTTCATTTGATGCGCCTGTTTTTTGCCTTTTTTGTCAGTGTTAATAAGAAGGACAAGTTTTCCTCCTTCATCTGCACATTGACAATCGAATAGACAGCACAACAGGTACATAACCCATGTACGAGCGAATATGAAACGCCGCGAGGATGGAGCAGTCAGGGAGGTGATGAAAGCACTGCTTCGGAGCGATCTACGATTTCATAAAAGAATGGTGGCAGATTTGGCGCGATGACTACATGGGGGCTTAAAGATACTTCCTCACGGCCCGCCAAAGACTTGGGGGGAACCCTGCGGCACACGATACGAACGATGCTGCGGAGTTATGACATCCGCGCCAGCGGAGACCTATTGTGTTCCCATCGTCAGGGGGCGTGGCAAATGTGACGAAAGCTGAGAAATATAAATAGGAAGCGTTTGCCGCTTTCTGTTCAAAATCAGATACCATGCGCTGGTGGTTTCGGCTGCCAGCGTATTCATGTGATTTTGAACAAACACGATGACAAACTTGACGGATTGGAGGAAATATGCTTTATGGAAAAACTTATTACGCGAAAAGAAGCAGCAGAAATTTTGGGTATCAGCATTGCAACGCTGGACGCGGCCCGTAACAATGGCCTTATTTCTTATGTGCAATATGTGCAGAATGGCTGTGTGTACTTTACCTCGGCGGGCCTTCAGGAGTATATCGCAAAATGCACCCACAGAGCAAAGCCAGCAGAAAAGAACGCAACATATCGTAAACCTCGCAGAGCTGGAGTGTGAGCCGGTCCGTATCCTTGTCGAAATCATAATGGTCTGATAAAACATAGATACAGCGCTGGAGTATATTCTTAGGAGGTGGCGGAATTGGCAAAAAGAAAAAGAGCAATTCCACAATATGGTACAGTTACGCTTAACGGCATAGATTATTACAGAACGAGAGTTCAGAACACAGATGGAAAGCTGGTAGCTCTTTATGCGCGAACACCGGAAGAATTATATGATAAAGAGTTGGGAGCGATAGAGCAGATTGACAACGATACATTCTGCCGGAAATCCCCGACGGTTGCAGACTACTGTGAAAAATGGCTTCTGATGCAGTCGGTTCACGTGCGGGCAACTACGCTGATAGATTACACATCAAAGGTCAGACGGCACATTATAAAAGAACTGGGACAGATGCGGATGGCAGATGTGACACTGGATGATATTCAGCTTGCACTTGTCCCTGTTTCCGAAAAATCTGCTTCGGTATATAAGTCGGTGGTTATCTTATATAAATCCATTTTCCGGGCAGCAAAGGAAAGTAAGATTATTGATACCAACCCAACAATTTACCTTACAGCCAAAGGCGGAGGTGTTCCGAAAAAGGATAAAGCAGCATTGACGGATGAACAGGCTGCCAGGTTGCTGGATGCTATTCAGGGGCTTCCACCGTATGTGTTTGTGATGCTGGGGCTGTATGCAGGATTGCGACGAGAAGAAATTCTTGCCCTGAAATGGGATTCTGTATATCTGGATGTGGATTACCCTTATTTAACGGTACGGAGGGCATGGCATACAGAAAATAACAGGCCGGTCATTCTGGACGAGCTGAAAACGAAAGCTGCGGAACGAAATATTCCGTTGCCGGTTTGCCTTGCAGAGTGTCTGAAAGAGACAAAAGCTAATTCACAGTCAGAATATGTAGTGCCGAACCGGGATGGTGATCCGCTGTCCTATACACAGTTCAAGCGGCTCTGGCAGTACATTGTAACCCGAACAGTCAAGGAGCGTTTCTATTATCGCTACGAGGATGGAAAACGTGTAAAGCACACGGTTACGCCGGTCCTCGGTGAAAAGGCAGCACATAACGGCAAAGTGATTTACAGTTTGGATTTTGAAGTGACGCCGCATCAGCTGCGGCATACATACATTACGAATCTGATTCATTCGTCCGTGGACCCGAAAACGGTTCAATACCTGGCGGGGCATGAGAGTAGTAAAATTACGATGGATATTTACGCAAAGGTCAAATACAACAGACCGGATGAGCTGGTAAGAACAATGGGTGGTGCATTTGCCCAGTGGGATGCAGCACAGGCATAACAATTATAAAGAGCAGGAAACAAAGCTGGAGCGAGGCAAGGATGTCTCGCTCTTTGTTTTACATAATCCGTATCTTTGATTAAGTGGGTGCTTTCTGATAAAACGAAGGTGTGAATTTAGGAACCCTCATTATCAGGAAAGGAAGATTTGTATGGCTAAGAAAAAACAAAGCGTTCCAGAGTACGGAACGGTTACAAGAAAAGGAACACTGTATTATAGAACCAGAATTACAGATGCCGATGGAAAGCAGGTCAGCTTATATGCGACCACCTGTGAAGAATTATATGAAAAGCAGTTGGAGGCCCGGAGACAGGTGGAGGAGATCATCTTTCACCGAAAGCATCCAACGGTTGCCGAGTATTGTGAGAAATGGCTGCTGATGCAGTCAGCAAAAGTGTCTACGGCTACTATAAAAGGATACAGACAGAATATGAAGAATTATGTCATTAACTCTCTGGGAGATATGTATATGGAGGAAGTGACTGCGGATGATATTCGTCTGGCGCTTGTTCCGCTGTCTCAAAAATCGAAAGGACTGTATGATACGGTAAATATGCTGATTAAGTGTGTGTTTTATTCGGCAGAGCGCAGTCAGCTGATAACCGATAATCCGTGTGTAGGAATTTCAGCAAAGGGCGGAAAAGCATCGAAAAAGAAAGACGCCTTAACAGATCAACAGGTTGCAATTCTGCTGGATACGGTGAAAGAGCTTCCGCCATATCTTTTTATTATGATTGGTTTGTATTCCGGCTTGCGTCGGGAAGAAATTCTTGCATTGCAATGGGACTGTGTATTCATAGATGAATCCACCCCATATATTTCTGTGAGACGTGCATGGCGTGCAGAGCATAACAGGCCGGTGATTTCTACCGTCCTAAAGACAAAAGCAGCAAAAAGGGATATTCCCATTCCGAAGTGTCTGGTGGACTGTCTGCGGGAAGCAAAAGCAAATTCCATATCGGAGTATGTGATTGCCGACAGCGAGGGACAGCCGCTTTCCTATTCTCAGTTTACAAGAGTTTGGCAGTATGTAGTTGTTCGTTCTGCAAAAGAGAGAGCCTACTATAAATATGTGAATGGACAGAGCATTAAATATACCGTCAAGCCGACATTAGGAACAACGCAGAGGAACAATCCCAAGATTCGCTATACCCTGAATTTCGATGTAACACCGCACTTGTTGCGGCATACCTACATCACGAATCTGCTCTATGCGGGCGTTGACCCTAAGACAGTTCAGTATTTGGCAGGGCATGAGAATAGTAAGACAACTATGGACATTTACGCGAGGGTCAAGTATAATAAACCAGAGGAACTTTTCGAGGTAGTGAATGATGCTTTGAACCAGGAGAATTTCGATGAAAAATCACCGATTTCTATGGTTAAGGAATAGGACAACCGACAACAGAAAATGCGAAAAAGCCCGTAATATCAAGGAAAAACGCACCATAGAGATGTTTAGTACGGTCTCAAAGCAGCTCGTAGAGCACCGCAGTTCAGCAAGCGATAATCGACTGCTCAGACTATATCAAAAGGTTTACAAAACCCCGGAAAATCAAGGTTTTCCGGGGTTTTCTTATACCTAAACAGGCTGATATAGTTTGACCTCATTTGACCAAACGAGAGCCGTTTTCACCCGATTTTTAGTGGTTAAATATAGGACAGTCGGCAAAAATGGGGTCAAAAAACGGTCTTAGTGGTTAAAAAATAGGACAACCAGAGAACAATTTCGGGGGTATTTTTGAGGGTGATTTGGCACTCTCAGACACCGGATTTTTCGCTGGAGGGTTTGGCATAATCTGACCAAATCTGAACAATTAAATACGATTCTAATGCAGGCACTCAGTAACAAATAACTGGGTGCTTTTTGTCATGGCGAGGAGGAAAGTGACTATCGTGCTTGCATCAGGGAGAGCGAGTGGATTTAACTTCGTCCCAAGTTGGGACGAAGTTGCGGGCTGACGAAATTTTGGCACAACAGGCGGGGTCAAGTAGAAATCAGGTTCAAAGATTTATTCGACTGACAGAACTGATTCCCGAACTGCTGGACAGGGTTACTTTTACTTCTGACACTCTGCGGAAGTATTTTCCCAGAAGCTACACACCAGCCAGGATGCAGAAGACCATTATCAAGCTATTGGAACAATGGCAGCGTAAACGTCAGAGAGACCAGGAGCGATGAAAGGAGCCGCCTATGAAAGATATTTTAGCAAGGGAGCTGAAAGGACATAACATTCTTGCTGTGGAACGCTTTAAGGACAGCACCCGATGGATGATTGAATTTGTTGTTCTCCATCCGTGCAGTGCTTACGGGAGCAGAGGTGATGAAATGCGTCTGTTTCTTGCAGAGGACAGCTATTAGAACGCTCTCCAAGATCATCAGCGCCGGAAAATCAAAATCAAGCGGTATGCCCGTGTTGTTGAGGGACACATCCTCGACTTTAAGCCGGGAAAGAAATGCACAAGAAAATATAGAGAAAGTTGAACGCCACAATTCTTTGATTTAGGATTGTGGTTTTTTTGTACCCAAAATTCGGAAGGAGTGAGGTCGATGGCCGTTTTTCGCATTGAACGGACCCGTGATTATACCGTGATGAGCAATCATCATTTACGAAATGCAAACCTGTCGTTAAAAGCCAAGGGACTGCTTTCCATGATGTTATCTTTGCCAGAGGACTGGAATTACACCACCCGTGGTCTTGCAAAGATCTGTAAGGAGGGCGTGGATGCCATAGGCGCTGCGTTGCGGGAATTGGAGGCTGCCGGTTACATTGTGCGGCACAAGCTGCGTGACCGGCAGGGACGCATCAGCGATACAGAGTATGTCATATACGAGCAGCCACAGCTTAGAAAACCGGATACGGATTCACCAGATACGGAAAACCCGTATATGGATAAACCGGATACGGAAAAGCCCGCAGAATTAAATATAGAGAAATCAAATACTCAAAAACAAAATATTTATGGATCAAGTACCGATTCCATTCCCTTCCGGGATTGCGCGGCAGATTGTCTGCCGGAACGGAAAGGAAGGGATGCGATGTCACTCACAGAGATAGAGAGTTATCGGGAATTGATTCAGGAGAATATCGGGTATGAATACCTGTGTCAGCAGTATGAAACTTATCGGGAGGATTTGGATGAGATTGTGGAGCTAATCGTGGAAACGGTCTGTGCAAAGCGAAAGACCACCCGTATTGCAGGAAGTGATTTTCCGCATGAAATCGTTCGTTCCAGATTCTTGAAGCTGGATAACTCGCACATTGAGTTTGTCATGGACTGTTTACAGAAGAACACCACGGAAATTCGTAACATGAAGCAGTATCTTCTGACCGTTCTGTTCAATGCACCGACCACGATAAGCAATCATTACACCTCACAAGTAAATCACGATCTGTATGGCGGCTGGTAAATGGTCGCTTTTTTATTGCCCGGAACTGCCGGGAGAAAGGAGCAAGCATGATGTCTGAGGGAAAGACCATAGGGCAGCTGATGGAAGAAATGCGGGCAAAGGCAGGAGCGCAGAATTATCACGGTCATGGATATATGGATCTCCAGCGTTTTGCGGAGGACACCCGGCACATGATTATTTTTGATGTGCTGACGAACGATTCCCCTGTTGGCTGGAAAGGCGAACGAACCCGCCTGTTCCTGTCGGATACCGGTTATGAAAAAGCACTGGATAGTCAGGAAAAGGGGCAGATTAAGATTTTGAGCCACGCAAAGGTACGTCAGGGCAATCTGCACTATGACCGTTCTGACCAGTTACGCTAAGGAGGGCGGTATGAAGCGTTATCTTCTGCGGCGGCTGGTGGTTCCGCCTTAGCAAAAAAAGAGATTCCCTGCAAACTTCGTGGAAAGGAGGCGAGAAAATGCAGGAAGAAGTGGAAAACAGAACTTTGACGCTGGTTGTCAGTGGAACAAAGTTTACCGGCAGAATGTTAAAGGCTGCCATAAGCAAGTACATGGCACATCGCAAGGAAAAGAAGCTGGAAAAACAGAGAAGCCGTGATGCACCGGTTGTTCCGCATGGAAAACAGACTGTGAAGCAGCTTGTCGGGCAGAATTAGGGAATATCCAACATTGAGATCACAGACCCCTCTATCAAGGAGTTTGAGAAAATCGCCCGGAAATATGGTGTGGATTATGCGGTGAAAAAGGACCGCAGCAGTTCTCCGCCAAAGTACCTAATTTTTTTCAAAGGCCGTGATGCAGATGCTCTGACAGCAGCTTTTACAGAGTACACCAACAAAAAGGTCAAAAAGGCAACGAAAACAGAGCGCTCGTCCGTACTGGCAAAACTTAACCAGTTCAAAGAGATGGTTAAAAATGCTGTGGTGGATCGCACCAAGCGAAAGGAGCTGGAACGATGAAAAAGACATTGGACATCAAAAAGCTCATTTTGCTGAATATGCCGTATATCCTGATGGGACTGTTTGCTACCAATTTTGGAGAGGCATGGCGAATGGCAAAAGGGGCGGATGCTTCAGAAAAGTTTCTTTCGCTGATTGCGGTTCTGCCTGGGGCGCTGGAAAGTTTCTGGCCAAGCCTGCATCCATTGGACTTGTTGGTAGGGCTGTGTTGTGGAGGCAGTCTGAGGCTGGCGGTGTATCTTAAAAGCAAGAACGCCAAGAAATATCGACATGGTTTGGAATATGGTTCGGCCCGCTGGAGTGCATAATTTTAAGTGTAAATGACACATACATGGACGCACAGGAGGTTATGCACATGACTGATTATAGCAAAATTACAGCCCTTTACTCCCGCCTTTCCGTGGGCGACGAGGACAGGGACGGCGGCGAGAGCAACAGCATACAGAATCAGAAGAAATTTCTGGAAAGCTACGCCAGACAGTTAAAGCTGACGAATATCCGGCACTACATCGACGATGACGAAAGCGGCAGGTTTTTTGACCGTTCCGCATACTCCCGCATGATGGACGATGTGGAAAACGGGAAAATCGGTGTCTGCATTATGAAAGACCTTACCCGCTGGGGGCGTGACTATCTCCAAGTCGGAAACGCTATGGAGATATTCAGACGGAACAATGTGCGCTTTATCGCGGTCAACAACGGCATTGACAGCGAGAAGCCCGACACATTGGAGTTTGCGCCCTTTATCAATATCATGTCGGAGTGGTACGCAAAGGACATCAGCAAGAAAGTGAAAACGGGCATTAAGACCAAAGGCATGAGTGGAAAGCCGATTGTCACCGAAGCCCCTTACGGCTATGTCAAAGACCCGGACGACAAGGATTTTTGGATAATCGACGAAGAAGCCGCCGAGGTTGTCCGTTTGATTTTCCGTCTGTTTATCGGTGGGAAGAACCGCAATCAAATCGCCATATATCTGACACAGGAGCAAATCCCAACCCCCACTTTCTACATGAAAGACCGCGGGTGGGGAACCTGTAAAAATAAGACGCTCAACGAGGATAACCGCTGCAAGTGGAACAAAGTCACCTTGACCAATATCCTCACACGGCAGGAGTATTGCGGCGATGTGGTCAACTTCAAGACCACAAAGCATTTCCGAGATAAACATAACCACTATGTAGACCGGAGTCAGTGGCACATCACAGAAAATGTGCATGAGCCGATTATCAGCCGCAGCGATTTTGAAACCGTACAGCGGATTTTGGAAAACGCACCCGTCAAACGCCCCAACGGGGACGGGGAAATCCACCCTCTGTCCGGCTTGCTTTTCTGTAAGGACTGCGGCGCAAAAATGCACATTCGTATAGATTACCGAAACGGCGGCAAGCGGCATGTTGCCTATTGCAGCGAGTACCACAAGGGGAAAGCCAGAAATCTGAAATGCAATTCCCCGCACATCATGGACGCGGACTTGCTCATGCAGACCATCGCAGAAGTGCTGAAGAAAATCGAGGACTATTCTATCAGCAATCGGGCGGAGTTTGAAGCCTTAGTGAAAAAGAACCTTGCCATGCAGCAGACCGACTAGACCAAAAAGCAGCAGAAGCGTATTCCGCAAATCACGACGCGCCTTGAACAGATTGACAAGGTGCTGAATAAGCTCTATGAGGACAACGCCCTCGGCACTATCCCGCAAGACCGTTATGAGCAAATGTCGCAGAAGTATTCGGAAGAATACTATGCGCTGAAAGCGGAGCTTGCCACGCTCCAAGAGCAGCTATCCGCTTATGAGAACGCGGGAGGACGGGCGCAGAAGTTTTTGAAGCTGACGGAACGCCATGCCGCCTTTACCGACCTGACCCCCGCCATTCTCAACGAGTTTATCAGCCGGATTGAAGTGCATGAGCGCGACCAGAAAAGGGCGAGATACGCAATCCAGCACATCAGCATATATTTCAATTATATCGGCAAGTTTGAGAATGAAGTGACACAGCTTGCAGAGCCGACCGAGCAGGAAATCCGGCAAATGCGGGAGGAAATCGAAGAAGCCAAAAAGGAAAAGAGCCGCGCATACCACCGGCAGTATTCAAGGGAGTACCGGGCGCGAAACCTTGAAAAGCAGCGGGAGTATGACCGCATGAAAGCGCGGGAATACCGGGCAAGGCGAAAGGCACAGGCTGCCGCCGCACAGCCCACACAGTAAAACAGAATAACCGTCAACCAAGAGGGATTTTCCGAACTACGGGAAATCCCTCTTTTGCGCCCAAAGAAAGGAGCCGCCTATGGCAGAACAGACCCCCGACAGTATCATCACAACCCAGAGGAACGGGCAGACCATTGTTGCGGAGTTGTTTTTCAATCACAGCAGCACAGAAACGTTCCGCGACAAGCTGCTCAAACTGGTACTTGCCGACAGTTCGCGTTTATCTGCGTCTGACGGTCAAGAGCCGGAAAAAACGGAAATCTTGCGATAACAGCCGCCCCGACGAACCATTCCCTGTCTGGACGGTTTCTATTTGAAAATTCTCATTTCCCCCAAGTCAAGAGCCGGAAAAAACACCCGAAAAATGCCCCTATTGCGTAACAGGGGCGCAGAAAGGAGCTTACATGAGAACAGGGCTTACGAAGCAGGAAAAGACCACCGATATTTGGTTTGACGAGAAAGACCCCCTTATCCATATCCGCACCCACAACACCGACTTAAAGAAGCGGCTTGCCGCCTACACCAGACAGCACCCCGACCAGTGCCGCCAGACCGACGCAGACCCCGAAACGGGCTGCATGGAGTTTGAGATTGCAAAGGGGCGCTTCTCTTTCCGTCTGACCGCCCCATACAACGAGGAACGGCGGGAAGCTGCGCGGCGGTCTGCCAGAGAAAACAAGGCCACTGACAGGCTGAAATGAGGTGGATTTATTCATAACCATGTGCTATGATATTTATAGATAGTGAAACTTCCTTTCAATTTTTTCATCTATACAAGTAACAGAGAAGAACAGGAGGCTTGTTCCATGAGAAAAAAGAGATTGATGATTGCAATAGCTTGTATCATTTTAGTAGGTATCGCGGTAATCGTATTTTTTTCACAACAGGGGAAAAAACCGTATAAGGATTTGGACGCAGCGCAGATTGTTTCCGCTAAAGTGTTATTAACACCGCCAGACAAAACGATTGAGATTGAAAATATCCAAGAATTAGTTGAATATTTGAATGATGTTGTTGTCTATAATGAGGATAATTCTTACACAGAGTATGCTGGACAAGGCGTTGTTTTTACCTTGACTATGGTAGACGGTACACAAACAGATATTATGGCGTATAACCCATTTATTGTCATTGACGGTATCGGTTATAAGACAAAATATGAGCCATGTGAAGCACTCAACAACTATGCAAATGAATTACTAAACTCTGGGACTGCCAATATAATTTTGGAAGAACCGCCCACATTAAGCGTTGTGAGTGACGAAACCGCTATCGGTGCAGTATTAGGAACTTATTCGTGGCAAAAAACAAATATTGACGGAACTGCTGAAAGCACAATAGCTGATAGCCCACACCCGTTAGAGTGCAAGGATCTGTTGTCCCCGCCATTTGAAACAACAGAAACAACAGCTACATTAAGATTTACAGAAGACCCAGATACAATTTTAAGTGTGCAGTGCTGGAGTGACGAACATTGGGGAGAGCCTGCTGCAAACAGCGAAGATGTAACTATTGTTGGAAACGTACTCACTCTTAAACTGGGCGGATATATTTATGAAGTAACAGCTGAATGGAATACTGAAAATGGCTATGGCGGAACAGCAAGCTATTTTATATATTTGAAAACAGCAGACTAAAATTGAATAGCCACCCACAAGGGCAGCCGAGAAAATCGACTGTCCTTTTTCTATGCTTATGAGCAGAAAGGAGCGACCAACCATGACAAAGCCAAGAGAGAAAACCCGCGAGGAGCTGCAAGCCGAGATTGAGGACGGAAAGAAGAAAATCCGGCAGCTTGAGAACCGGGAGAAAATCATCAAGCAGAAGCTATCCGTCGAGGAACGCAAGGCGAGAAACCACAGGCTTTGCAAGCGCGGCGGCTTCATGGAAAGCCTTGTGCCGGAGCTTATTGCCATGCCGGACGAGGATGCGCAGACCTTTTTCCGGCTTGCCCTGACGAGCGAGCCAGCACAGGAGTTTTTGAAAAAACGAGCCGAGGAAACGACAAGCTGAAAATCCCTTAGGAACTAAGGGCGCACTTATACACCCTTACGGGCGTGTGCGCTCTGCCGAGGGCTTATCTCCGCACAGGGAGATTTCCCCGCGCTCCGATATGGCGGCTTTGCCGCAACAAGGGGCTGCACCCCTTGCGCCGCTTCGCGGCTATCCCTGCACACCCACAAAAACAGTACACCCGCCTTTGGCGTCTGTACCATTTTTGAGGGTTTTATCATCCTATCCGGGAGGTGATACCCATAGCCATTTACCATTGGAACATCGGCATTGTGAGCCGAGGAAAAGGCAAATCAGCCGTTGCCGCCGCCTACCGAAGCGGCGAAAAGCTGACAAACGAATGGGACGGAATGACCCATGACTACACTCGCAAAGGCGGCGTTGTCCATACAGAAATCATGCTGCCGCCCCTCGCGCCGCCCTCATTCTCTGACCGTTCAACCTTGTGGAACAGCGTGGAGCTTTACGAGAAAGCCGGGAACGCCCAGCTTGCGCGTGAGATTGACGCAGCACTCCCCATAGAATTATCCAGAGAGGAACAGATCCGGCTTGTCCGGAAATACTGTTCCTCTCAATTTGTTTCCAGAGGAATGTGTGTGGATTTTGCCATTCACGACACCGACAGCGGCAATCCCCATTGTCATATCATGCTGACTATGCGCCCCCTTGACGAGCGCGGCGCGTGGGCGGCAAAGTCCAAAAAGGAATATGACCTTGATGAAAACGGTGAGCGTATCTGCTTGCCAAGCGGCAGATATAAGACGCACAAGGTTGACCTCACGGGCTGGAACAGCCAAGAGAATGCGCTTGTTTGGCGCAAGGCATGGGCTGATATTTCAAACGACTATCTTGAGCGTGCCGGAAGCCCGGAGCGTATCGACCACCGCAGTAACGCCGAGCGCGGCATTGACGAAATACCGACCGTCCATATGGGCGTAGCCGCCTGTCAAATGGAGAAGAAAGGTGTAGCCACCGAGAAAGGCGAACTGAACCGAAATATCCAAAAAGCAAACCGCCTTATACGGGAAATCCGGGCGCAGGTTAGCAAGCTCAAAGAATGGATTGCCGACCTGTTCAAAGTGTGGGAAACCGCCCCGAAGCAGCCGCCGCAATCTCCCAACCTTGCAAATCTGTTGATGAAGTATTTGAGCGTTCAGAGAGAAAAGAGCCGGAAGTATTCGCAGCGTTGGCAACAACAGCACACAGCCGATGAACTGAAAACCATAGCGGCAGCGGTCAACTATCTCTCCGAGCATGGCATCTCTAATCTTGACGAGCTGGACGCTTCTCTTTCCTCTGTCAGTGATAGAGCCTATTCAATCCGGGCAGGAATGAAAACCGCCGAGGAACGCATGAAGAAGCTACAAAAGTTAATTGAATACGGGAAGAACTACACAGAGTACAAGCCCATTCACGATGAACTGAAAAAGCTGCAAAACGGCTGGACAAACAAGCGCGACAAGTACGAGGAAGCCCACCGCGCCGAGCTGACCCTATGGAACGCAGCAAATCGCTATCTCCATGCAAATCTGCCGAAAGGAACAAAGACCTTGCCTATTGCGGAATGGGAACAGGAATATGCTGACCTCAAAACACAAAGGGACGGCGATTATACCAAACTGAAAGAAACCCGCGCCGAGGTTGCCGAGCTTCAAAAAATCCGCAGGTGCGTGGATATTGCACTCCGCGCCGACCAACCGGAGCAGACGCAGAGCCGCACCAAACGGCATGATATAGACCGCTGAAAGGAGTTGAACTTTTACGTATTACACCCAAGAACAGATAGACCGCGCCAAACAAGCCGACCTTGTTTCTTTCCTGCAATCACAGGGCGAGCAGCTTACCCGTGCCGGAAATGAATACCGCTGGAAGCGGCACGACAGCCTGACCGTCCGGGGAAACAAATGGTACAGGCACAGCCAGAGTAAGGGCGGTGCACCCATTGATTTTGTCATGGAGTTTTTCGGCAAGAGCTTCACCGAAGCCGTTGAACTGCTGACAGGCGAAAAAGGAGCCGCCCCGCCGCCGGACAGACCAAGCCCCGCGCCCCTATCCGACTTCCGACTGCCACCCCGCAGCACCGACAACCGCATAGCGAGGAACTACCTCACAGCAGCCCGCCGTATTGATGAAGATGTGACGGGCTTTTTCTTTTCCACCGGGGATATTTACGAGGAAGCCGCCCACCATAACGCCGTATTCGTCGGCAGAGATGAAAGCGGCATACCGCGATACGCCCATCAGCGCGGCACAGCCGGGAGTTTTCGGCTTGATGTGAAAGGCAGCGACAAGGCCTTTAACTTCTGCTACCGTGGCGAGGGCGAAAGGTTGTTTGTCTTTGAAGCCCCGATAGACCTCTTATCTTCCCTCTGCCTGTTCAAAAAGGACTGGCAGAAGCAAAGCTATCTGGCGTTGGGCGGCGTGGGAGAAAAAGCCCTGTTGCGCTTTCTCTCTGACCGTCCGAACATCAAGACCGTTTTTCTCTGCCTTGACAGCGACGAAGCCGGAAACGACGCTTGTAGCCGCCTTGCAGAGCTTGTGCCGGAGGGCTTGACCGTTCACCGGCTTATCCCTCTTTTCAAGGACTGGAACGAGGTATTGCAGCACCGGGCAGAAATCACAGACGGGAAATATCTGCGGGAAGCTGTCTATGGCTTGAAAGAGCCGCCGCAGGAAGAAACCGTTGAGATTATCTGCATGAGCGAGGTTGACACACAGACCGTTGAATGGCTATGGGAGCCGTATATCCCCTTTGGGAAAGTAACCATTGTGCAAGGCAATCCCGGCGAGGGCAAGACCACCTTTGCCCTACGCCTTGCCGCCGCCTGCACCACCGGGGGAACGCTGCCGGGAATGAAGCCCTTGCCGCCATTCCAAGTGATTTACCAGACCGCCGAGGACGGGCTGGGCGATACCGTCAAGCCCCGCTTGATAGAAGCCGAAGCCGACCTTGACCGGGTGCTTGTGATTGATGAAGCCAAGCGGGAGCTTACCCTGTCCGATGAGCGCATAGAAAAGGCAATCACGCAGAACGGGGCGCGTCTGATTATCCTTGACCCCATACAGGCGTACATGGGCGAAAAACCGACATGAACCGGGCAAACGAAGTGCGCCCCATGTTCCGCCGCCTTGCCGATGTTGCCGAGCGTACCGGGTGCGCCGTTATCCTTATCGGACATCTCAACAAAGCTGCCGGAGGGCAGAGCGCATACCGGGGCTTAGGTTCTATCGACTTCCGCGCCGCAGCAAGGAGCGTCCTGCTGATCGGGCGCGTGAAGCGAGAACCGAATGTGCGCGTTATCGTCCATGACAAATCTTCCCTTGCGCCGGAGGGCAAGCCCGTTGCCTTTTGCCTTGACCCGGAAACGGGCTTTTCGTGGATAGGCGAATACGACATCACCGCTGACGAGCTGCTGTCCGGCGCGGGCGGCAACACCGCCACCAAGACCGAGCAAGCCGAAAGGCTGATACTTGACCTGCTTGCAGACGGGAAAGAGCTTGCCAGCGAGGACATTGTAAAAGCCGCAGCCGAAGCCGGAATATCCGAAAGGACGGTACAGAACGCCAAGCGCAACATGGGCGGCATTTTAGGCGCAAGGCGTGTCGGCGGTCAATGGTACAACTTCATCAAGAAGAAGCAGCCACCCGAACCCGCAAGCTGAAAGTGCAAAACGCAGACCCTTTGCACTTTGCACTTTCACGATAATTTGCGTCAATAACTCAAAAAAGCACTTGACAAAACGCTTCATGGGGAACCCGTGAGGATATTGCACCTTACGTTGATCCTGTATTTCAGAACAATGTGATTCTGACGAAAACGGAGAGCCTGACCATGAACAGTCGCCCCAAGGACCCCAAGACTGCCAGAAACAAAAATGTACTGGTGATTGGCGGCTCCGGTTCCGGTAAGACCCGATTCTGGCTGAAACCCAACCTGATGCAGATGCACAGCAGCTACGTCGTGACTGACCCGAAGGGAACCATTTTGGTGGAGTGCGGAAAAATGCTCCAAAGGGGTGCGCCCAAGCTGGGGAAGGACGGAAAGCCCATGAAGGATAAGCATGGCAAGGTCATTTATGAGCCTTACCGCATCAAGGTTCTAAATACCATCAACTTCAAGAAGTCCATGCACTATAACCCCTTTGCATACGCGCGACACGAGGTCGCGTAATTAAACTGTTCGGCGCTGACCGAACCTGTTATTCCATTAGCAGTAGCCTATCGTCACCGAAGCGGCTGGCAACGGCCGTGAGGCAGCATGACGAGAAAAGGTAGCCCTCCCGAAAGGGTTAAGCCGAAACCTCGAGGCAGAGGCGAAAAGCTGGAAGCAACGTCCGGCTGGGGAGCTTGGCTTGTGTAGTATGGTGAATGTAAGTAAATCGCTGTTAAACGTCGTTAGCGGGAACCAGGCTAAAGTTGCTGATAGGCCTGAACCAAAAGGTGTGCAGTCGGATGTTCTCCTGTAAGCTGGGAACACATGGACAAACATGACTGCCGGCGGATAGGCGGCACCTAACCTACACGGTTGATTACGTGAAACGTGTTAAGCCCGCGCTCTCTCCGTATATTCGGAAAGCTGACCGCAAGGAAAGCCGATAGAAACGCGGGTAAGGAACGCTGGAAAAAGCGAACGCCGACCTTGTAATGAGGACGGATAGGGATTGAAACAGCATCCCACGCGAAAGCGGGCTGACTTCCAGCAGGTCTATCTTTACGAGAGAATTTACAGAACTTTTGAGAGGAGGAATTGCAAATGAACAGGAAACTGTGTGCGCCTGCTGACAGGGCACGAAGCTGGGAATCCATTGATTGGAAGAAAGCGGAGGCCTATGTTAAAAAGCTGCAAATGCGTATCGTAAAGGCTCAAAAAGACGGTCATTACAGCAAAGTGAAAACTCTGCAATGGCTGTTGACGCACTCTTTCTATGCCAAGGCATTGGCAGTGAAACGTGTGACAAGTAATAAAGGCAAAAATACCGCTGGTGTAGACCATGAATTATGGAAAACGCCAAAAGGCAAATTCGAGGCGATTGACAAACTCAAACGCCGGGGCTATAAGCCCCAACCTCTCAGACGGGTGTATATCCCGAAGAAAAACGGAAAATTACGCCCGCTGAGTATTCCAACGATGACAGACCGCGCCATGCAGACATTATATAAGTTTGCACTGGAACCATTGGCAGAAACTCTGGCAGACCCGAACTCCTACGGCTTTAGAATTGGAAGAAGCACACACGATGCCATCGGGCAATGCTTTAACGATTTGTGCAGAGCCGATTCGCCTCAATGGATTTTGGAGGGAGATATTAAAGGGTGCTTTGACCATATCAGTCATAGCTGGTTAATGAAAAAATATCCCAATGGACAAGGAAATGCTCGAAAAATGGCTGAAATGTGGCTTTGTGGAAACCAGAAAAATCTTTCCGACAGAGGAAGGGACCCCACAGGGCGGCACAATATCGCCAGTTTTGATGAACATGACCTTGGACGGTCTGGAGCGGATTCTAAAAGAAAGATTCCCGATGAGACGGACGGTGGCAGGTAAAACCATCTACGACCAGATTAATTTCGTGCGATATGCCGACGACTTTATCGTCACCGGGAAAAGCCCGGAAACTTTGCGTAACGAGGTTATGCCGCTTATCAAGGACTTTCTGGCGGAACGCGGCCTGCAACTTTCAGAGGAAAAAACGGTGATTACACATATCAGCGACGGCTTTGATTTTCTTGGGCAGAACATTCGGAAATACAACGGAAAATTGCTTATAAAGCCGTCAAAGAATGCAGTAAAAGCTTTCCTCAAAAAAGTGCGGACTATTGTTAAGGAGAACAAAACCGCCACGCAGGACTTGCTCATTCGCAAACTAAATCCTGTGATTCGCGGTTGGGTCAACTACCACCGCTATGTAGTTTCTGCGGATATTTTTGGATTAGTTGACCACAGGATTTTCGAGTGCCTATGGAAGTGGGCTTGCCGCAGACACAAACGAAAAGGTAGGAAATGGATTGCCAACAAATATTGGCACCATATTGATAACCGGACGTGGACGTTTGCAGCAGAGCCTGCTTTCCGCGGTAAAGATTTCGATGAAAAATACCTCAAGCTGGAATACGCGGCAAATACTAAAATCATCCGATTCAAGAAAATCACCGCCGAAGCCAACCCATTCGATAAAAAATGGACGGGATATTATGAGGAACGTGACGGGGAAAGAATGCTGAACAGCACCAAAGGACGAGAAAAACTCGTTAAAATTTGGAACAACCAAAAACGGTGCTGCCCTGTATGCGGAGAAAGAATTACATCTGAAACAGGATTTAAGACGCATTTTATCACCGAAAACAACAGGAAGTGGCCTGCTATTATGGTACATCCCTGGTGTCATCGAAATCTGCATGAGCCGGACTACTTGATTTGAGCCGGGTTTCGTTTTACACGAGGCCTTACGATAGGCTTGAGCCGTATGACGGGAAACTGTCACGTACGGTTCTTAGGGGAGGGGCTGGCAGCAATGCCAGTCTCTTACCCGACATCCACTCGGAAAAGGATATTCTGAAGCTGGTGACAACGCTAATCGCTAATACCAAAGGCGAGGGCAAGGCCGGAGACGATTTCTGGGTCAAGGCGGAAACATTGCTGTATTGCGCATTGATCGGATATATCCACTATGAAGCTCCGGTGGAGGAGCAAAACTTCTCCACCCTCATCGAGTTCATCAACGCCATGGAAGTCCGGGAGGATGACGAGGAGTTCAAAAATCCCGTAGACCTGATGTTTGATGCACTGGAATCGGAAAAGCCAAACCACTTCGCAGTGCGGCAGTATAAGAAATATAAGCTGGCAGCCGGTGTAGTAAGTTTGAAGAGACTTCTTAATCAATCAATTTTAAAGAGTTGGAGCTCCAAAATGATTAAAAAGTCTCTTGAGGCTTATTTTTTTACCTTAAAGAACAAAATTGTATTTTGTAAAAAACAATTTTAAAACATGTCCGTATTTTGTTTCGTCAGTACAGAGATTGTGTAAGGAACTTTAAAAAGATGACACGAAATCAAAAAAATGTAGTAAGGGGGCTGTAAAAAGACCTCTGAGCATTTCGTTTAGTGTAAAGAACTTTTTTACTTCTTACACGAACTTTGAAAACGAAACAGCCTGCCCATAGTGATACCAGAACTGAATAGGCATTCAGCGTGTCTTTTCTGGTTAATACGTCCCGGAAACATCAGCACCCGGTACAGGAACGGATATGGGATGAGAACAGGAATTTAATAAACAAAGGAAGGAGGGCATCTGACTATGACAGAGAAACAAGGATTCATGACAGCGTTGTATGAACGTCTTAGTCGTGATGATGAATTAAACGGAGAATCCAACAGTATTTCGAATCAGAAGAAACTGCTGGAACAATATGCAAAAGAACATGGATTTACCAATCTTGTTCATTTTACTGATGATGGTATCTCCGGTACAAGATTTGATCGTCCAGGCTTTCTTGCCATGATGAAAGAAGTTGAGTCAGGGAAAGTCGGAACGATCCTGATTAAAGATATGAGCCGAATGGGAAGAGATTATCTGAAAGTCGGACAATATATGGAGTTGCTGCGACAGAAAAATGTCCGCCTGATTGCAGTCAACGAGAATGTAGACAGCTTCCGGGAGGACGATGATTTTACTCCATTCCGAAATATCATGAATGAATGGTATGCAAGGGATACCAGTAAAAAGATAAAATCCACTTTCAAGGCGAAAGGGAAATCCGGCAAGCATGTGGCAAGTACAACACCGTATGGGTATCTGAAAGACAAGGATGATCCGAATGTATGGATCGTTGATGAAGAAGCAGCTGTAGTTGTACGGAGAATCTTTCACATGACAATGGATGGATACGGACCATATCAGATTGCCAGGGCACTGAAAGAGGATAAGGTTGAGATACCAGCGGTTCATATGGCAAAGAAAGATGCCGGATTATGGAAAGGCAGAGTAGAAGAAATCAAAGATCCTTATGGCTGGGGCTCTTCTACTGTTGCCGGTATTCTAAAGAAAAGAGAGTATCTTGGTCATACAGTGAACTTCAAGACCAGAAAGCATTTCAAGGATAAGAAAAGCCATTATGTATCTGAGGATAACTGGACGGTGTTTGAGAACACGCAGGAAGCAATCATAGATCAGGAAACTTTTGACAATGTGCAGAGAATCCGAAGCAATGTGAGAAGGTATCCAGATGGATGGGGAGAAGCCCACCCACTGACAGGTCTGATGTATTGTGCAGACTGTGGTTCCAAAATGTATGTTCATCGGGTAAATAATGGCAAGCGAGTTCCACAATATACCTGTTCTGCATATTCTAAAGTTCCGGTTGGAACACTCTGCCAGACACAGCACAGAATTAATGCCGATGTGGTTATGGAGCTGATTAAGGAACTTTTAAAGGCTGTTGCGGAGTATTCACAGTTGAATCGTGAAGAATTTTTGGAGACAGTAAAAAAAGCACAGACTTCACAGCAGTCCAGTGAGATCATAAGATTGAAAAGCAGATTAGCAGAAGCAAAAAAGCGTGTGCAGGAACTGGAAAAACTGATCTGCAGAATCTATGAGGACAATATTCTTGGCAAGCTGCCAGATGAACGTTATGCGATTCTTGACGGACAATATTCTAAAGAACAGAAAGATTTGTCGGCAGAAATTGCAGATATGGAAGCTGAATTATCAGGTTATGAAGAAGGTCGCAGATCAGCGGAGAAGTTTATTGCTCTGGTTGATAAATACCAAAACTTTGATGAATTGACCACTTACATGCTGAACGAATTTGTTGAAAAGATTGTGGTTCATGAGCGTGACCGAAAAGGAAGCATTGAGACAACTCAGGAAGTGGAAATCTATTTTAATTTCATTGGAAAATATTTACCGCCACATTTCGGTGAGGTGGAAATGACGTCAGAGGAAATTGAAGAAATGAAGAAGCGGGAAGCCAGAAAAGACAGGCTTCATCAGAATTACCTGAAAAGAAAAGCAAGTGGCAAGCAGCAAGAATACTATGAACGGACAAAAGCAAAAAAGAAAGCTGAAATGGATGCAAAAAAAGAGAAAATCCGTCAGGAAGATATTGCAAAGGGTGTGTTCGTTCCGGTATCACTGCTTCCACCTGCAGAACCGAAGAAAGGAGTTGCATCAGCATGAGTAAATTAGAAAGAATCGTTCACGATGACAGCAATGGTCTGGATTATATCCTTGTCGGGGAAATCTATCTGCCACTGATCGCTGTGTCGGAAGAAAAGTGTGATATTGGCTTTTATGGAAGCCTTCACAGAAACTATCTGAAAGACTACAAAGGTGGCTTATATTCCTATCTGACATTGACTGGGGAACTCTGGACTTACCTTGCAGACTTAAATGAGCAGTGCGTAGAATACAGAGATTTTCTCATGAATCAGATCATGGAACAGGAAGGTATTACAGAGGAATTGAAAAGCAGAGATCAAATGGAATGGGTTCGCCGGGCAAACAATGTGAGAAGCCGGGTAGATGAAATCATTTTAAATGAATTGGTGTATGTGTAGGAGGGGCTTATGAGATACCGGATTGAATATGCAGACGGAAGATGCTGTAATTTTGTAAACAGCAGAAAAGATTTGTTGGATTGGCTGAAAGCACTGAAAGATGAAAAAATTGTTGATATCCGAAAAGTGTACAAAAACGGTGTTACAGATTCTGTGATAGACAGCTATCGCAGTTATCTGAAACAGTGAAAGGAATGGGACTCTCAAATACACAGGAAGCATTTGAAAATGTGAATGAGTAAAGGAAATGGCATTAACCGTAAAAAGTTAGTGCCTTTTATTTTGTCTATTATTATATTTCCACAAAATCCGATGCAGAGGATTTTTGAAAAACAGACGGAACGGAGATCATGCCGAAGGGACAGCGGCAGGAATTACGTTTTGTCTGCCGGGAGTACAGAGGACTGGAAGTCCTTTGTGCCTGGATTGCAAAGGGAGGCAGCACCTTGCTGGGGTTAAGGGGCGAAGCCCTTAGCAGGTTAAGGGCGGCAGCCATTGCCCAGTGATATGGCGTTTCGCCATATGGTACTGGGTACTATCTGTAACGGCGACAGAGCCTTTAAGCAGCTTCGCTGCAATCCCTTCGGGGAAACAACTTGAAAGAAAGGAGAAATGTGAAATGAAAGGAACAAGGCATAATGGCAGATCTGGGAAAAATGGAGTTTACAATCCGCTTCATAATGATCGGAGATTTAATCCGGAACACAGTGAGCATATCGACAATGAAAGAGTCCGGCAAAATATTTACTGGGATTGCTATCAGGGATATACCACAATGGAAGATCAGGGAAAAGAGAATAATTTTTCTTTTGAACAAATTGAGCTGGCATTCTATGAAGAGCATTATGGAAATTACGTTATGAAGCAAAATGAGAGACATGTGAAAGCCAGACACCCAGACAGATGCAAAGAAGTGGAAGATGTTTGGAAAAACAAAAAGACCTGTCCGGAAGAAAGTATCTATCAGCTTGGAACAATAGATGAACATGCTTCTGTGGAAACCCTGATTTTAGTATTTGACGAGTTTAAGAAAGAGTTCGATAAGCGGTTTGGCTCTAACGTGCATATTATTGATTGGTCGCTACACATGGACGAAGCAACACCTCATATTCATGAGCGTCATGTTTTCGATGCTACAAACCGATATGGAGAAATTGAGCCGAAACAGGAAACAGCATTGGAAGAACTTGGATTTGAACTTCCAGATCCAGAAAAGAAGAGATCAAAGACAAATAACCGCAAGGTTGTTTTTGATTCTGCCTGCCGGACAATGTTTTTAGATATCTGTAAACGTCACGGACTGGAACTTGATGAAGAACCATCGTATGGTGGAAGAAAGTATTTGGAAAAACAAGATTATATCCGTATGAAGCAGAAAGAAGAAATTGCGAATCAACAGGAAACAATTCTTATGCAGATTGATAAGGTGAACGAGAATCGTCTGGAGCTTGCAAAACAGTCAAGGTATGTGCGTGCAAATGAAGAAATTATTCAGTCACAGGAAGAAAAAATAAAACAGCAGGATACAGAATTTGCAAATAATTCAGACCGTATATTCAAGCAGGGTGATCTAATTGAAGAACAGAGAGAGGAACTGAAACAGCTTACCATCCGTATTGAAGATGTGGAAACCTTGCTTGATGAAGTATCCAGTGAAGCTTATGACAAGGCAGTGGAGAAAGTAGCAAAAGAAGCAATGCTGGCTACCAGAAGAGATGATATCCGTTTGGCAGAAGATTCTAAAAAGTGGATTCAGGATCCGAAACACAAGGCTTCCAAAAGAGAAAAGGATTATGCAATAAAAAGACTGGACGGGCTGATAAGAAAAATAGAAACTGCAATGGAAAAAGTGGTCATACGGATTACTAAACAGTTAAAACAGCCAGAGAAGAAAAAAGCTGTTGTAGAAGAAATCAAAAAAGAAGTGAAGCCATCTATCAGGGAAAGACTTGCACAGAATGTAGCAAAGATTCAAAGAGAAGAGGCAGAGAGAAAACAACTGAATAAAGGAAAATCATGTTCTAGTGATCTGGAACTATAAGGGCATTTTGTTGATTCCGTAAGGACAGGACAAAGTGCCTTTTTGTTTTTGAGTAAAAAGTGATTCCCGGATTTGGGAAGCAGTTATAAGAAAGCGAGGAAATGAATTGGGATTATTTGATGAAGTAAAACAGAACGTGACTGTCCGGCAGGCTGTTGAATTGTATGGATTGAAGCCCAACAGGAGCGGACTGATCCGTTGTATTTTTCATAATGACAAATCACCCAGTATGAAAGTTGACCGGAGGTATTACTGCTTCGGGTGTGGCTGTACGGGAGATGCGATTGATTTTACAGCACAACTGTTTGGCATTGGACTGAAAGATGCTGCTATGAAGCTGGCAGATGATTTTAGGATTCTTTATTCCGGCAAGGACAGGGAATCACTGCAGAACAAGAGACGTGTTCCAATAAAAAAGCCGAAGCCGACACCGGAAGAACTCTGGCAGAAAAAATATCTAAGATGCCTGAGAGCATATCTGAATTACCGTAGCCTACTTCTGGAATGGAAAGAGCAGTATGCACCAAAAACATGGACAGAAGAATGGAATGAAAAGTTTATGATTTCTCTCAGTGAACTGACGGTTGTTGAGTATTATCTGGATATTTTGCTCTTCGGGGATAGGGCAGATAAGGAAGTCCTTGTCAAAGAAAAATGGAAGGAGATGGAGAAGATTGAGCAATGCGAAAGAGAAGATAAAGGAGATTGCTACAAAAGAACAGAAAGATGCCATGAAAGAAATGCTCCGGATGGCAGATAAAAGTAAAGTCGATGAAGTGAAACAGATGCTGGAATATACACAAAAGGGAACTGCGAAAGCAACGGTAGGAAATTATATGGTCGTGCTGAGAAATGATCCGCTTGTGCGTGAGAGCATGAAGTACAACAAGCTGACAGGCAGGATTGATATTGTGAAAAAACTCTGGTGGAATGAGGAAATCTGCAAACTGGACGATGATGGCAGGACTTATTTTTATTATTTCTTTGAACGGTATTACAAGCTCACAAGTGAAAAATGTATGGATAAGGCACTCCGCATAGAAGCCAACAGCCGGGCATACCACCCAATCTGTGAGTATCTGGAACAACTGGAATGGGACGGACAGGAGAGAATCCGTTATGTACTGCAACGGTATATGGGAGCTGATGCTTCGGATTTTGTCTATGAGGTTGTGAAACATTTCCTGATGGAAGCGTTGAGCAGAATCTACCGTCCGGGTTGTAAGGCAGATGAAATGCTCTGTTTGGTAGGTCAGCAGGGAGCCGGGAAATCCACATTCTTCCGTTTCCTTGCACTGAATGATGACTGGTTTTCTGATGACCTGAAACAGTTGAACGACAGTAAGATATATGAGCATCTCCGGGGACACTGGATCATGGAAATGTCAGAGATGATTGCAGCAATCAGTGCGAAAAGCAATGAAGAGATCAAATCATTCCTGACCAGGCAGAAAGACACTTACCGGAATCCCTATGATAAATATGAGGAAGATCGGAAGCGTCAGTGTATCTTTGCCGGGTCAACGAACACAAGGCAGTTTATTCCCTTTGACCGTACCGGGGCAAGACGGTTCCTGCCGATTGCCATAGACAGCAGCAAGGCAGAGAAGCATATCCTTGATGATGAAAAAGAAGCCAGAGCCTATTTTGACCAGCTATGGGCAGAAGCAATGGAAATCTACTGGTCAACGGAGAATAAGAGCAGTCTGTTGAAATTCTCAAAAGAAATGGAACAGAAGATCAGTGAATACCGGAAACAGTTCACACAGGAAGATACGATGGCAGGAATGATTCAGGGCTGGCTAGATGCCTACAAGGGAACTCATGTATGCTCCGTCCAGATTTGGAAAGAAGCCTTTGACCATTTTGAACGGGAGCCGAAAAAATTCGAGACAAATGAGATCTGTTCCATTATGGATACACAGATCACCGGCTGGAAGAGGGATGGAATCCACAGATTTTCAAAGGAAGGATATGGCAGACAGAGAAGCTGGGTCAGGGAAGGAACAGAAGAGGGTGGCAACGAACCGGACGAAGACGGATTTACGAAGCTGACGAAGGCAGAACAGTTGGAGCTGCCATTTGACCTGCCCGACAGAGAGAAAGGCTGATTTTGATATCGGAAGGCTACAAATCTTCTGTAAATTTATCGCTTGTTGACAGATTTGTTGACACCTAAAACCCTTATATTTACTGGCGTTTCAGCTTTTTTTACAGGTGTCAACAAGAACATTCAAAAAACTTTCCAGTAGTATTTTGGAAAATAAAAAAACAACCAGTAAAAAGTTTCAAACCCCATGTTGACACTTATGTTGTCAGTGTACAGATAAACTTCCGGCAGGGACAAAGACAATCCTCTCTCTGTCGGGCACAGGAAAGAAAGGAAAAAATGATTATGGAAAAAATGATGAATACAAAAACAGAGGGGAACACATTTACAAAGAAAATCGGGCAGACAGTCTATGTTGTCCGTTATCATTTCAATGAAGATGCAAAGGAAACAATGCAGGAGAAGATTAACCGGATGCTGGTTACAGAAGCAAGCCGAATGGCAGTTTATTAAAATTAGGTGGATGTAAATGAAGAAAAAATATGATATCATGTGAGTAATAAATCTGAAATTATAAAGGAGGTTTAATCGAATATGCTGAATGTTTCTATGGCTGTTTTTGTTCTCTATATAGTTCTAGGGTTGGTTATTTGTTTACAACCCAAAATTTTCTTAAAGTCCATGCTCGGATATGGGGAAATAATATTAGAAAATAGCGTTCTTAATTTTTACCAAATTGGAGAATTTATTGTAATCGGAATTGTATTTATCTTATTGTGGTTTCTTTCAAAGAAGAAGATATTTGAACATTCAAGCAAGTCTACTATTTTAGGTGTCTTGAATACGATTATGGCAGTTTCAGTATGTGTTGTAATACCATTTATTATTACACTTTTATCACATTCATATGGTTATGCTGTCATTTTCCCACAGTCTGAAACAGAATATGCGTTTTTTACGGGCATATCAGAGCTTGTAAATTATGTTGAACCGTTATCTTTTATTCCAGTTGCAATATTTTTATGTGCTTATGTAGTATATTGGATAGAAGTGACTTGTAACAAAAAAACAGGAGAATAATATTGCTTTACAATTTATCAAAAAGTATGAAGCAATATGTCACTAAGCAATTATCAAAATAAGTAAAGAAGGTTTGGCAAATGGTAAATAGTAAAAATTTAACAATCGTAACCATATCAACCATTTTATTTGGACTGCTTTCAAAGTGGTTGGTAGGTGTGCCTTATATGGCGTGGGGGTATTTTGATAAATTATTTATAGCATCTTTTATTTTGTGGATGCTTTATAGCACTATGTTGTATTTAGCTATTAAAATAGAAAATGAAAATTATTTAAAACTTGGATTTACTGGAGTTGTGTTCGGTTTAATTTCAGCATGTTTAAAAATGGGGCTGGACGCTATTATAGAACACTTTACGAAATTTTCAGGAAATTTGATTGTTACAGCATTTATGATGGAAATGGGAATCCTTATTTTTGGAAGTGCTATTATTTTTGTTTTATATGTCTGTGTTGCGAAGAAAAAAATTTTGTGGAATAAATCTATGAAAAATTGTACTTTGGGATTAGGAGGAATTGCGGGTATATATTTTGCTGTAATCATTTATTACCTATGGCAGTTAAGACATTGGATGGAGAAGTTTGCAGATTTTGATATTATAAAAGAGATTGGAGAAGAACAAGGACTGCTAAATTTGTCAACAAAATATGCTCAGGAATCAACTGTGGTGGGAATGATTGTATATGTCCTCTTTTTTATAGTTTTATGGATCGCTTTAAAAAAG
>NZ_QUHK01000020.1:356-66551 GCF_003479665.1 Blautia sp. AF14-40 | reverse complement strand
TTTTATTATTTCACTTGTCTACCTAGAAGGGAGCATATCAGAGAAACAGAAAGCCTCTTTTTTGTGCTTTTCTGCGATGGAAAACGGGGGTGGTTTCCGCAGGTTTTTCTTGCGTCCGTGGGGAAAACAGCGTAAGATAAAGAGGTATTGAGACAAAAAAGCAAATTGCTTTTGGAGGGGATTTTAGTATGAAGGTACTTACTTTTGGAGAAGTGATGCTGCGTCTGAAAACACCGGAGCATCTGAAAATTTTACAGGCAGATACATTTGAAGCCAATTACGGCGGCGCGGAGGCGAATGTTGCGGTTTCCCTGGCGACACTCGGGGACGATGTTTCGTACGTGACAAAAGTGCCGGAGCACCAGGTGGGACAGGCAGCCGTCAATGAGATCCGCCGGTTCGGCGTCGATACATCCCGTGTGCTGCGGGGCGGCGGACGCGTTGGTATTTACTATTTTGAAAAGGGAACGAATATCCGCCCGACGAGCGTGGTTTATGACCGCGCTTACAGCGCAATTGCAATGGCAAAGGCAGAGGAATTTGACTGGGAAAAACTGCTTGATGGCGTAGATCTCTTTTATTTTTCCGGTATCACGCCTGCCATCAGCACAGAGATTGAAAAAGCGCTGGAGAACGCTCTGGCGCTCTGCAGAGAGAAAAAAATCCAGGTGGTATGTGATCTGAACTACCGCGGAAAAATGTGGTCCACGAAGGACGCACAGCGCGTTATGCGCCGTCTGATGGCGTATGTGGATGTCTGCATTGCAAACGATGAGGATTTTGAATCATCACTTGGCATTCCGGCGTACGACGGAGATATGTCGCGCGGCATTGAGCAGATCGAGTCTTACAAAGAGGGCATGCTGGAAATCCAGAAGCAGTTCCCGAACTGCAAAGCGGTTGCGAGTGTGCTGCGCAATCTCTACACCGTGGAGGACGGCGACTGGATGGGAATTTACCTGAAAGACGGAAAATTCTACGAGAGCCCGGTTCGTAAAGTACACAGCTTTGAGGCAGTCGGAGCCGGTGATGCATTTGGCGCGGGACTGATCCATGCGATGCTTCATGATTTTGAGCCGCAGAAAGCCATCGACTTTGCGATTTCCGCAAGTGTTTTAAAGCTGATGATCCAGCACGATGCCAATGTGGCGAGCGAAACAGAGATCGAGCAGATCATGAAGCAGGGCGGAACGAATCTGCAGAGATAGGATAGAGAAAAATTTACGAGACAGCAGGAGGAATAAATCTTGAATAAACGGAATATTATCTTAATAGGAATGCCGGGAGCCGGCAAAAGCAGCGTTGGTGTTATTCTTGCAAAGGTGTTGGGATATGAGTTTATTGATACGGATCTTGTGATCCAGCATCGGGAGAAGCGTCTTCTGCGCGAGATCATTGCGGATGAAGGAAATGAAGGCTTTCTTGCGATTGAGAATGAAGTCAATGCGACATTGGAAGCCGACAAAAGCGTCATCGCGCCGGGCGGCAGTGCCATTTACGGAAGAGAGGCGATGGAGCATTTTAAAGAAATTGGAACCATCGTTTACCTGAAGCTGTCGTATGAGGATCTGGCGAAACGTCTCGGAAACCTGAAGGGACGCGGCGTCGTGCTGAAAGAGGGCCAGACGCTCAAAGATCTTTACGATGAGAGAAGTAAACTGTATGAACAGTATGCCGAGATTACGGTCGATGAGAGCGGAAAGGATATCCAGGGTACGATTCTGGCACTTCGCGAGCAGATTGGCATGTAAGAAGGAACGGTGGAATATTCGGAGAATTTTCAAAAACATAATATTACGTAATAATAAGGAAAATGTTCTGACAGTTAGAAATTACATATAACGTTTCTCTGAATATTCCTAACCGGAAACGGTGGAAAAAAACGGAAATAGTACGGAATATATTAAAATTGATTTACAAAATATTAGATTTGAGTTAAGATAAGGGGAGACTGAAAAATCACTGCGGGGAGCAGTGCGTTTCAGTGAGTCCGGAGTGTGTAAAAAAAACAGCAGAACAGACTTTGAATCGTTATTTCGGATAAAACACACTCGTTAAGTTATGAGAAAGAAAATTTGAGGTGAATATATGGAACAGTATGTCATCAGAGGTGGAAATCCTCTTGTGGGCGAAGTGGAAATCGGGGGAGCAAAAAACGCGGCGCTTGCAATTCTTACGGCAGCAACGATGACCGATGAGACGGTCCTGATCGAAAATCTGCCGGATGTCAGCGATATTAATGTACTTCTGGAAGCAATTGCAGAGATCGGAGCTACTGTGGACCGCATCGACCGTCATACCGTGCGGATCAATGCATCGACTATCGGTGATCTGAGTGTTGACTATGAATATATCAAAAAAATTCGTGCGTCTTATTATCTTTTAGGCGCGCTGCTTGGAAAATACAAAAGAGCGGAAGTTCCGCTTCCGGGCGGATGCAACATCGGAAGCCGTCCGATCGACCAGCATTTAAAGGGATTCCGCGCACTCGGCGCTGAGGTAAGCATCCGTCACGGCGCAATCGTGGCAAGTGCGGCAGATCTGCATGGAAGCCACATTTTCCTGGATATGGTTTCCGTTGGAGCCACCATCAACATCATGATGGCAGCTTCGATGGCAAGAGGAAATACAACGATTGAGAACGCAGCAAAAGAGCCGCACGTTGTCGATGTGGCGAACTTCCTGAATAGCATGGGAGCAAACATCAAAGGAGCAGGAACCGACGTGATCCGGATCAAGGGTGTCGATACCCTGCACGGAACCAGCTATGCGGTCGTACCGGATATGATCGAGGCAGGTACGTATATGTTTGCAGCAGCAGCCACAAAGGGCGATGTGCTGATTAAAAACGTGATTCCAAAGCATCTGGAAGCAACAACCGCAAAGCTCGAGGAGATTGGCTGCGACGTAGAAGAGTTTGACGATTCCATCCGTGTGAGCGCAAGCAAACGTCTGGGCAGAACACACGTAAAGACACAGCCGTATCCGGGCTATCCGACCGATATGCAGCCGCAGATCGCGGTTACACTGGCGCTGGCAAACGGTACGAGTATTGTAACAGAGAGTATTTTTGAAAATCGCTTTAAGTATGCGGATGAGCTGGCACGTATGGGCGCCTGTATTAAA
Source organism: Blautia sp. AF14-40 (assembly GCF_003479665.1). Classification (NCBI taxonomy): domain Bacteria; kingdom Bacillati; phylum Bacillota; class Clostridia; order Lachnospirales; family Lachnospiraceae; genus Blautia; species Blautia sp. AF14-40. The sequence continues at coordinate 63,425 of NZ_QUHK01000020.1, read as the reverse complement.
GTAGAAGGCAACACGGCGATCATCGACGGCGTAGAGAAATTTACCGGAGCAGAGGTTTCTGCACCGGATCTTCGTGCAGGTGCAGCACTTGTGATCGCAGGACTTGCAGCAGAGGGAATTACTGTGGTAGATGATATCGTATATATTCTGCGCGGATACGAGGACTTCGACGGAAAGCTCCGTGGACTGGGCGCTGAGATTGAGCGTGTGAATAATGCAAAGGACATCCAGAAATTCCGGTTAAGAGCGTAAAAACAGTATAAAACAAATGTTGACAAAAAGGACGGTCCAATAAAAGGTACCGTTCTTTTATTTTACTTTATTGCGAAAAAATTGGTTTAAATTTTACTACTATTATTGTGAATTGTTTTTTACCTTTCAAAGCTGAGGCGGTCAGTGTTGGTAAAAAAAGATATTTAAAAAGGTACAAATTTATCCAATGCGTCGTAAAACCCCTTGCTTCAGCTATGGGGATATAAGACGCGTCCATCGAATTTACGCAAGTAATTGAGATGGACAAAATAGTAGTCGTATGAAATAAAAAAATATGATATCCTATTCCTATACTGCTGGAAGCAGTAAAACAGTATATTGGAAATCAGAAAACACCGCGGAGACCAAAGGATAAGATGGAATCATGCAAAAAGGGATAAAATTCAGGATCTATCCGAATAAAGAACAGAAAATCTTCATTCAACAGACGCTGGGATGCTGCAGGCTCATCTACAACCGGGGACTTGCCATGCGTAAGGAAGGCTATGAAAAAGGAGAAAAAATCGGCTACAGCCAGACTTCTGCCATGCTGACGGAATTGAAAAAGCGGGAAGAGTTTGCCTTTCTGAAAGAAGCAGATTCCATTGCATTGCAGCAGTCTTTGCGGGATCTTGACCGGGGATTTGTAAATTTCTTTCAAAAAAGAGCTTCCTATCCAACTTTTAAAAGCAAACATAACCGGTTTCAGTCCTACAGAACGGTGAATCAAAAAGACAATATTCGTATTGTAGGAAGATATGTCAAACTTCCGAAACTCGGATACGTTAAAGTGCGTCAGTCGATGGAAGTGGGAAAAATCAATTACGCAACGATTGAGCATACACCATCCGGAAAATATTTTGCGGTGCTGAATGTTGACTTTGAACCGGAACCACGCCCCAATCAGGGTGGAACGATTGGGATTGATGTCGGAATCAAAACATTCTATTCTGACAGTAACGGAAATGCCGTATCGAATCCCAAATATCTGGAACGCGCGATGCAAAAGCTTGTAAGGGAACAGCGCAGACTTTCCCGAAGAGAGAAAGGTTCCCATAACCGCGATAAGCAGCGGATCCGGGTTGCCCGGGTACATGAGAAAGTAACGAATCAAAGGAATGATTTCCTGCAGAAGCAGTCAACGATGCTGGTGCGTGAAAACCAAACCATCTGCATCGAAGACCTGCATGTGAAGGGAATGATCCGGAATCATAAACTGGCAAAATCCATAGCCAGTGTTTCGTGGGCAAAGTTTTTTGAAATGCTGGAGTACAAAGCTGTCTGGTATGGCAATGAACTCCGCAGGGTGCCAAACATGTATCCAAGCAGCCAGACCTGCAGTGCATGCGGATATCAGAATCCGCTGGTGAAAAATCTGCGCATTCGTATCTGGGAGTGTCCAATCTGTCATGCAGTTCATAACCGGGATACGAATGCAGGCATCAATATTCTAAAGAAAGGACTGCAGATGCAGTCTGCATGAAGATAAAAAACTGTACCGCAGGGCATGCGGGAACAGGATAAATATAGCTTGTGGACACTGTGTAAGACATTGCAGTACCGTAAGGTATTTGCCAATGCAGTAGTGGAAGAAACAAGAATCCCCCTGCTTTAGCTGTGGGGAGTGTCAAAAAAAATAAAGAAGGGCATCCTGCAATGTTTAAAGCGACTGCAGATTCAGAGTTTTTGTGTGCCTGCTTTGATTTCACAAATCCGGAATTTCTGGCATGGTATGAGGAACGTGTGAAAAAAATCGTCAGAATGGGTGTATCAGTGATAAAAACAGATTTCTCTGAAGCAGTACCTGAAGATGTTGTATTTTACAATGGCATGAGCGGGCGAGAAGGACATAATCTTCTGACGTATCTGTATGCAAAAAATATTTACACATGGATGAAAGAAATTTGCGACGAACATGGGGAATTGCCAATGCTTTGGGGACGCAGTGGGTATGTGGGTTCTCATACGATTCCGGCAGCATGGGCAGGAGATTCTTCCAGTGATAAAGCAAGTCACAGTGCAATTCTTCAGGCCGGACTTGGGATGGCTATGTCTGGTGTATCTTTCTGGGGTTATGATCTTGGCGGATTTTATAACACAGGTTATATCGGAAATGAGGAGCGTCCGAATATAGAAGATTACCTTTCCTCTGTGCAGATGGGATTGTGGATGCCATTATCCAGAGCGCACGGTAAAACACCGCGGGAACCATGGCAGTATGGAGATATGGCATTAAAAGAAGTAAAAAAATGGATTAACTTCAGACATCGACTTGTGCCATATCTTTATCACACAGCCTGCCAGAGTCATCAGTCTGGTATTCCAATGATTCGTCCGCTTGTGATGGAATATCCGAAAGATCCAATCGCAAAGACACAGAATCTGTCTTATATGCTTGGTGATGCATTGCTTATTTCACCCGGATTTGACAGAGATGAATATGAACTGTATCTTCCGGAAGGCCGGTGGCAGGATATTGAAAGTAAAGAAGTATATGAGGGAATGACATTTGTTCATATAGAAAACAAAGCTTTTGCTGATGGTGGTACATCTCTTCGGGTTTTCCAGAAAGAAGGAACAAGTATACCATTGTTTGCTCAAAAAGAAGTATTGCATGTGCCTGCACAACTATGGAAACAGGAAGATCTTGAATTTATGACATTTCAAAAAAAAGATGTTGATTAGCTATTGTGCACAAAATAGATGCATAAGAATGTGAAAAATGGATAAAAAGAAAAAAGCTGAAATCATAAGAACTGACTTGACAAAAGAGATTTATCTGTGCTATATTCAACTACAGTTGTAGTGTGTAACTCGATTTTTGGAGGCATTAACTATACATAACAGGAATTGTTTATGTGGGTTAGTGTCTCTTTTTTGTGCTCTGTTTTAGAAAAAAGAGTACAGACCGGCTAAAAAGATGCAAAACCGCAGAAACTTTTCTTGTAAAAAGTATAAACTACACAAGGAGTAAAAAAATGAAGGACAAAATTTTTAGTGTTCTGCAGCGAGTGGGAAGAAGCTTTATGCTCCCGATCGCAATTCTTCCGGTAGCCGGACTTTTACTGGGAATCGGAAGCTCATTTACCAATGCAACCACAATTGAAACGTACGGGCTGACAAGCTTGCTTGGCAACGGCACAATTCTTCATGCGCTGCTGGTGATCATGAACAAAGTAGGAAGTGCGGTGTTTGATAACCTGCCTCTGATTTTTGCGGTAGGTGTTGCAATTGGTATGGCAAAGAAGGAAAAAGAGGTTTCTGCCCTGTCAGCCGTTATTGCATATTTCGTTATGAATACAGCGATTAACGCAATGCTGACTATTACGGGTCAGATTCTGGAAAACGGAGAAATTGCAGAATCCGTTCTGGAAGGAACCATCACTTCTGTCTGCGGTATTCAGTCGCTGCAGATGGGTGTGTTTGGCGGTATTATTGTCGGTCTTGGAGTCGCAGCACTTCATAATCGATTTTACCGGATCCAGCTTCCGAACGCACTTTCTTTCTTTGGAGGTACTCGTTTTGTACCAATTATTTCTACGATCGTCTATATGTTTGTGGGAATTTTAATGTATTTTGTATGGCCGGTTGTACAGAACGGCATTTATGCGCTGGGTGGCCTGGTAACCGGCTCCGGTTATGCTGGAACGCTGATTTTCGGTCTGATTAAGCGAGCACTGATTCCATTTGGTCTGCATCACGTATTCTATATGCCGTTCTGGCAGACAGCAGTCGGAGGTACCATGGAAGTGGCAGGACAGATGGTGCAGGGCGGACAGAATATTTTCTTCGCACAGCTTGCGGATTCTGCGAATGTCGCACATTTCAGTGCAGATGCAACGAGATATTTCTCCGGAGAATTTATTTTTATGATTTTCGGACTTCCGGGAGCGGCACTTGCCATGTACCATTGTGCGAAACCGGAGAAGAAAAAAGCAGCAGGCGGTCTGCTTCTTTCCGCAGCACTTGCGTGTATGGCAACCGGTATCACAGAACCGCTGGAATTCTCTTTCCTGTTTGTTGCACCGGCGTTGTTTGTCGTGCAGGTTATTCTTGCGGGAACAGCTTATATGATCGCACACATCCTGAATATCGCAGTAGGTCTTACCTTTTCCGGCGGACTTCTGGACTTCTTCCTGTTCGGTATTCTGCAGGGAAATGAAAAGACAAGCTGGATGAGGGTGATTCCGGTCGGCATTCTTTATTTCTTCCTGTATTATTTTATCTTCAAATTCATGATTAAAAAGTTTGATTTTAAGACACCGGGTCGCGAGGATGATGATGTGGAAACCAAGCTTTATACGAAAGCAGATGTAAATGCAAGAAAAGAGGCGCAGAGCGATGGGGTGGCATCGGAAGATGCTATGAGTGAAGCGATCACAAAAGGTCTTGGCGGAAAGAAAAATATTTCGGATGTAGACTGCTGTGCGACAAGACTGCGCTGTACTGTTCATGATGCAGCGAGAGTCAGCGATGGTATTTTAAAGGCGACAGGGGCATCTGGCGTTGTGCATAAAGGAAATGGTGTACAGGTTATTTACGGACCCAATGTAACTGTGATAAAATCAAATTTAGAGGATTATCTGGAAAAAGCTCCGAATACGTATGCGGAAGCAGAAAATACACCAACCCCAAAAGAGGCGGAACCGACGCAGGAAACAAAAGAACAGAAGGTTGTGGATACGATTACTGTCTGCAGCCCGATAAGCGGACTGGCAGCCGACCTTTCTACTGCGCCGGATGAAGCGTTTGCAGAAAAGATGATGGGAGACGGCGCTGTTGTGACACCGGAAGATCCTTATGTGCGTGCTCCGGAGGACGGAGAAGTCGCGTTTGTTTTCGACACAAAACATGCGATTGGATTTGTAACCGATTCCGGGGTCAGCCTTCTGATTCATGTCGGAATTGATACAGTAAAACTGAACGGAGAGGGATTTGAGGCACTGGTAGAAAGCGGTCAGACCGTGAAAAAAGGTGATCCGATGCTGAAACTGGATCTGGAATATCTGAAAACACATGCGCCGTCGGTTACGTCACCGGTTCTTTGCACAGAGCTGGAGGAGAACCAGAGAATCCGTCTTTTGGCAGACGGACCGGTAAAAGCAGGAGATCCTTTATTTGCGATTGAGATTCTCGCGTAAGCTGTGCCTTAAAAACGGGTGAGAAGAATGTACAGGATAGCAAAAACACTGAACCACAATTCATTTATTGGTGTGGAAGAAGAAAATAACCGGGAATATCTGGTCATGGGGAAAGGAATTGCATTTGGGAAAAAAACGGGACAGCGTGTACAGCCGGGAGACGATGCCCGCATTTATTCCCTGACAGAGATGACGGAGCGAGGAAATGCCAGAACCATTGTACAGGGCGTTTCTCCGCTCAGCCTGGAGCTGGCGAGTGCCGTGCTTGACGAGGCAGAAAAGGAATTTGGAAAAATTGACCGTTCCATCGTCTTTCCAATGGCAGATCATCTGGATTTTGCTGTCCGGCGGATTCAGAACGGTGAGCAGATCAGCAATCCGCTCACCGACGATATCCGTGTGATGTTTTACAAAGAGTATAAAGTTGCTTCCTGTATCAGGGAGCTTTTAAAAGAACGGCTTCAGATCGAAATTGATGAACATGAAATCGGCTATCTTGCACTTCATGTTCATTCGGCAATTGTGGAGGAAAATGTTTCACAGGCCATGGAAGTAGCAAGAGCAGTCCGGGAGAGCATTTCTTTGGTGGAGCATATCACCGGGCATACCATCGATGTGATGTCGTTGTCGTATAACCGTATGATGAACCATATCCGCTATATGGTTGCAAGAGCGGTCAGTGGGGAAAAACTGAAAGTAAATATGAATGACTACATGTCCGTAAAGTTTCCGAAAGCCTTTCAGGCGGCGAAACGAATCTGTGAGGAGATGGAAAAGAGGCTGAAACTTCCGATGGAGGAGATCGAAATTGGATATCTCGCTATGCACATAGAACGGATTATGGACAGAGAAGAAGGAGAATAAAAGCATGAAATCATTTGAATATACCATTAAAGATGAACTGGGAATCCACGCAAGACCGGCAGGAATGCTGGTAAAGGAGGCAAAAAATTTTGCATCGGAATGCACCATCACAAAAGATGGAAAAACGAAAAAACTGACTCAGCTGATGATGCTGATGTCACTTGGTGTAAAGCAGGGAGATACCGTAACCGTTGCAGCAAACGGAGAGGACGAAGATGCAGCGATTGAGACGCTGAAAGCGTTTTTCGAAGCAAATCTGTAAAAAGTACGCTCGGAGGATAAAAAATGCAGTATTTTCAGGGGAAATCCGTATATAAAGGAATTGTTATGGGACCGGTTGCGGTTCTGAAGAAAAATGATTACCAGGTTAAAAGAGCCCGGATTGAAGATTCGGAAGCAGAAGTAAAACGTGTGAAAGAAGCCGTGGAGGTTTCGAAAAAACAGCTTGGCAGACTGTATGACAAGGCAGTCCGGGAAGTTGGAGAGGCAAGTGCGGCGATCTTTGAAGTCCATCAGATGATGCTGGAGGATGAGGACTATCTGGAATCAATGGAGAACATGATCCGGACAGAACTGGTAAATGCAGAATATGCAGCGGCAGCAACCGGCGATAATTTTGCAGAGATGTTTGCAGCTATGGATGATGAATATATGAAGGCTCGTTCCGCAGATGTAAAAGATATTTCCGAACGTCTGGTCCGCAATTTAAGCGGTGAGGGAGATAACGACCTGAGTTCTATGGAACCATCTGTTATAGTGGCAGACGATTTAAGTCCGAGTGAAACTGTACAGATGGACAAAGAAAAAATACTTGCGTTTGTGACTGTGCATGGATCTACCAATTCTCATACTGCGATTCTTGCGCGAATGATGAATATTCCGGCATTAATCGGCGTCCCGATGGATTTAAACGGTCTGAAAACAGGCATGACGGCCGTTGTAGACGGTTTTTCAGGTCAGGTTATCTTTGAGCCGGAGGAGGATGTGCGGAAGGAAACCGAAAAAAGAATGCAGGAAGAAGCAGAAAAACAGAAGCTTCTTGAGGAGTTGAAAGGAAAAGAAAATATTACGCCGGATGGCCGTAAGATCAACATCTATGCAAATATCGGCAGTGTTGGTGACCTTGGCTATGTGATGGAAAACGATGCCGGTGGAATCGGACTTTTCCGAAGCGAATTCCTCTATCTTGGAAGAAATGATTTCCCAACGGAGGAAGAACAGTTTCAGGCATATAAACAGGCCGTGCAGACCATGGCAGGCAAAAAAGTGATTATCCGTACGCTGGATATCGGGGCAGATAAGCAGGTAGAATACTTTAATCTTGGAAAAGAAGAAAATCCGGCGCTTGGGTACCGTGCAATCCGGATTTGTCTGAAACAGCCGGAAATTTTTAAAGCGCAGCTTCGCGCATTGTTCCGCGCAGCCGTTTACGGAAACCTTTCTGTCATGTATCCGATGATCACATCAACAGAAGAGGTAGAAAAAATCTACGCAATTGTTGCAGAGGTAGAGGAAGAGCTGAAAGCACAGGAAGTGCAGTATAAAATTCCGGAGCAGGGCATTATGATCGAGACACCGGCAGCCGTGATGATCAGCGACCGTCTGGCGGAAATGGTGGATTTCTTCAGCATCGGAACGAATGACCTGACGCAGTATACCCTGGCGATTGATCGTCAGAATGAGCAGCTGGATGATTTCTACAATCCACACCATGAAGCGGTTCTTCGGATGATTCGTATGGTGGTGGAAAATGCTCACAAATGCGGAAAATGGGCAGGAATCTGCGGGGAACTCGGTGCGGACCTGACATTGACGGAGCAGTTTGTACGAATGGGAGTGGATGAGCTTTCTGTTGCTCCGTCCATGATTCTGAAGCTGCGGAAGATTGTCCGCGAGATGAAAGCAGAAGAGTAGAAGAAAAGATACAGCAGATAAGAAAAGAAACCATAGAGCGGATTTTCGGTACAGCTAAAGAACAGCATGGATTTTGATATACGCAGTATGTAGGAACAGCATGGATGGAAGTCAACTACCCATGACCTTTAGGTCGTGGGTAGTTGACTGGAAACACCATTATTTCCTTGATTACCTTACCTATACGAGTGAGTATATGAAAAATTACACATTTAAAAAAAATTAATTTTCAGCAAGTTAAATAAAATCTTCAGAACTTTATTGTAAAACGCTATATATTGTAAAAAAATAACAGGCATGTTACAATGGCTTCAAGAAAATAACAAAAATTCAAAATAATGGAGGTGTTTCCCATGAACTAATTTAGAAATGATAAGTTGAAGCAAAGATTTAGGATAGATAATAAGGAGGCACTATTATGAAAATAAGACATGCCACAGCTTTATTACCATTGATTCTTTTGGTCGGTTGCGCATTAAATGGAGAAAATCAAATCAGAAAACTAGATTTGAAAGGACTTTGTACAAAAGAACAGATTTTTCAGTATGAAGATTTTAGTTGGGGAATGGATACAGAAGAAACTTTTAATCAAAGTTCTTTAAAATTTGATGAGAAAGATTTGGGACAGACCCAAGATAGCGCAAAAACATATACAAGTGAAGAGGAACTTTCTCTTGACAATGCAAAAGCGAACATGAATCTGGAATTTTCCAATGATCAATTAAATCAAGTGTCATTTACTTTCTATCTTGAGAAAGATGCGAAAGAATGGATTCAAAAAGAAGTCGATGAACTGAATTCTTTATATGGAGACGTAGAGACAACTGGATTAGATAACCAGACTTACCAGTGGAGTGGGGAACAGAATACCGTTCTACAAATGGTGGTTTTTTCAAAAAATGATGAAAAGGCTACTGTTATTTTGAGTGTAGCATCATTTGAATATTCCATTGGATCATAGTGTAAGTTTCCCTCCCTAGGAGCCTGTGAAAAAAAGCATAAATTTAATTTCTTAAAAGAGTTGTATACGAATGTAGAATGATGTATAGTATTTGCGAGAGGCACCTTCTTTCGTAAATGTTGCAATGTTTGTTTAGGCACTTTCATTATACAACACGAACGATTTAAGGTGTCTTTCTTTTTATGCAAAATCACGAACTTGCTCACTTATAGTACAAAAGATAAACCGATCATCTTCGCATTCCACGGATATCCGACTCTGATCCACGAGCTGACCTATGAGCGTCACAACCACAACATGTCCGTTCACGGCTATCAGGAGGAGCGTACCATTACAACTCCATTCGATATGCGTGTACAGAACAAGATTGACCGTTTCAAGGGTGCTCACCTGATCCAGAAGATGAACGACAAACTCATCGAGCACAAACAGTACATCGCTGAGTACGGTCAGGACCTCGAAGAGATCCGCAACTGGGAGTGGCATAAATAAGATCTGCTGATCTTTCCATGACCTTGAAATCTTTCATAACAAAAATAAGGAGGCGTTTCTGCAATCCGAAAGGAGAGCGGGGACGCCTTCTTTTTTGCACTTTTTGTCAGAAATGCTCAAATTTATAATGTTTTATTTTAATAAAAAATAAAATTTATACAAATAATTGTAATGAAATAAGGAAAATTTTAAGAAAGTATGGTATAGTATGAGTACTAATGAAAATTTTTGCGCATTCCCGGGACGGAAGAAGGGAAGGAAAAAGAGAGTTGAAAAAATGGAAGAGAAAAGGGCTATGAGATGAAGAAAAGCAGATTTACAGACCGGACAAAATGGAAGATCATCATCGTTCTGATGGTTGGAATGGTCGTTGTGGCACTGTTTCTGCAGGCAGGGATTCTGATGTACGTCAACAGTAAAAATTTGGACAAGACGTCACAGATGCTGCTGGATCAGTCGATCAGCATTATTGAGAAAAATCAGAAGAATGAGATAGATCTGATCAGGTCGATGAAGGAAGATTATGTTATCCGTGCGCGGGCAGTGTCGTACATTCTGGAGTCGAGGCTGGAAGCGGAAAATGATACGGAGGAGCTGCAGAAAATCGCGTCGCTGATGTCGATTGACGAAATTTATCTGTTTGATGCGACGGGAAAAATTTACAGCGGAACAAAACAGGAGTACTATGGATACAGCTTTGACTCCGGCGAGCAGATGGAGTACTTTAAGCCGATGCTGGAGAATAAGGGTCTTACGATGTGCCAGGATATCACGCCGAACACCTCGGAGGGAAGGAGCATGATGTATGCGATCACCTGGAACAGCACAGGAGATAAGATGATTCAGGTCGGAATCGAACCAGTGCGGCTTCTGGCGGAGATCAAACAGAATGATGTATCGACCGTAGTGAGCAATATGCCGATGTATCAGGGCATGAATCTTTACGTGGCAGATCTCGATACCCATGAAATCCTGGGTGCAACGGATGAGAATACGATCGGAAAGAAGCTGGAAGCCATCGGTATGCCGCGGGCGTACCTCGGCGGAACAAAGATGGTGAGCGGAATTGTAAAAATCCACGGAGAGAAATACAACTGCGTTTTTGAACCGTTGGGAGAATACCTGGTTGGTGTTACCTTTGCGGTATCTGCGGATAATGAGAGCAACCTGATTGCGATTCTGATGGTTGCGCTGTATCTGTGCATTGCGTGTGCAATCCTGCTGTATCTGGTTTCGCGGGTTCTGAAAGCAAACCGGGAGAAAAAAGAGCAGTACGGTATTCTGGCGTCGATGGCAGAGATTTATTATCGGATGTATCTGGTAAATCTGGAACAGGATTCCGTCATTGCCTATTCCGACCAGACGGAGGAACAGGAGACCGGAAAGATTTACCGGAATGCGGATCAGAGAATGCATGAGATTATGGCGGAGACCGTCATTGAGGCGTACCAGGAGCAGGCGGATCAGTTCGTAGATCTGCACACGGTTGCGGAGCGCATGAAGGGAAAGAAAATTATCTCCGGAGAGTTTGTAGGAAAGGATTTTGGCTGGTTCCGTGCATCGTTTGTTACGATCCGGGCAGACATCAATGAGAAGCCGGTGAAGGCAATTTTCACGATTCAGAGCATTGAAAATGAGAAGAAGAAAGAAGAGATGCTTATCGAGACATCGAATACGGATGAACTGACGGGATGTCTGAACCGCAGAGCATATGAGAAGGATATCCGCGGGCTGCGGCCATCGACGGAGTTTGTCTATGTTTCCATGGATGTCAACGGACTGAAAATTGTGAACGACAGTCTTGGCCATGCGGCGGGAGATGAACTGCTGCGCGGGGCATCGTACTGCATCCGGAAGTCGTTTGATGACTATGGAAAGGTTTACCGGATCGGCGGCGATGAGTTTGTCGCGATTCTCTTTATAAATTCACAGTGGATGCAGGAAATACGTCACGAGTTTGTGGAAACGGTGGAGTCCTGGAAGGGTGAGCGGATCGATTCCATGACGATTTCGTACGGTATTGTCTCAAGCCGTGAGAAAGAGTGGGAGTCCGTACACGAGATAGCGCATGCAGCGGATATCCGCATGTATGAGAAAAAGGCGATGTATTACAGCCGGAACGGCGTGGACCGGAGAGGACAGCCGGCCGCGTATATTGCGCTCTGCAAGCTGTATCCGAAGGTGCTGAAAATCAATCTGAACAAGGACAGCTACCGGATCCTGAGCTGGGAACCGCCGAAGACGGAGGACGGAGCACCGACGAGTCTGTCATCCTGGCTGGAGCATCTGTCTGCGGCTGACCGGATTGTACCGGAGGACAAAGACGAGTATCTTGCAAAAACAGATCTCGATGCGATCCGCCGGCGGTTTGATGAAACCAAGGCTGCGCAGACAATCACATATCACTGCGAGCAGGATGGAAAAGCGCGGACGGTGACGATTGAAATTGTGCCGACGGATGAATACACGCCGGAAAACAGGACGGGATTCCTTTACATTAAAGAACACGAAAAAGAAACATGATTTTTTGCTGCCCCGGGGCTTCGGAAATCCGCCAGAAGCTCCGGGGCAGTGTATTTTCCGGGATTTTGGCGGTTTGAGTCCGACACTTCTAAGAAAATGTCTCAATTCCTTTCATTTCCTCTTGACGAATGACGTATTTTGCGATAGTGTATCAGAGGAACAAAAAACAAAATCAAAAATTCAGTTGCTTTTCTCTTATTCAGAGTGGTGGAGATACATAGGATCTGTGAAACCACGGCAACCCCCAGACAGAATGGTCTGTACGGGAAGGTGCCAGCCTGAGCGAAATTTTCGAACAATAAGGGGATTTGAACATTACTATTCAGGTCCGCTTCGCTTGCGGATCTTTTTTATTGTTCAGAGATCTTATAGAAGATCAAAAGAGAAGAGAAGAAAAAAAGGAGAACGAGAATGGAAAAAAGACTGTTTACTTCTGAGTCTGTAACCGAAGGACATCCGGACAAAATCTGTGATGCCATTTCTGATGCGATTCTGGATGCGCTGCTTGAGCAGGATCCGATGAGCCGTGTAGCTTGCGAAACCTGTACTACAACAGGATACGTTATGGTAATGGGTGAGATTACATCCAACGCACACATTGATTTCCAGCAGGTTGTACGTGATACCGTTCGCGAAATCGGCTACGACCGTGCAAAATACGGATTTGACGCAGATACCTGCGCTGTTGTAACTGCAATTGACAAACAGTCCACCGATATCGCTATGGGTGTAGACAAAGCGCTCGAAGCAAAAGAGAACAATATGAGCGATGAGGAGATCGATGCCATTGGAGCAGGAGATCAGGGAATGATGTTCGGATTCGCAACCAACGAGACCGAAGAGTACATGCCATACCCGATCTACATGGCACACAAACTGGCTCGCCAGCTGACCAAAGTCCGCAAAGACGGTACTTTAACATACCTGCGTCCGGACGGAAAAACACAGGTAACCGTAGAGTACGATGAGAACGGCAAACCGTTCCGTCTTGATGCGGTTGTTCTTTCCACTCAGCATGATCCGGAAGTATCCCAGGAGCAGATTCATGAGGATATCAAAAAATACGTATTCGACGAAATCATTCCGGCAGACATGGTAGATGAGCACACCAAGTTCTTCATCAACCCGACCGGCCGTTTTGTAATCGGCGGACCTCACGGAGATTCCGGCCTCACCGGACGTAAGATCATCGTAGACACCTACGGCGGATACGCTCGTCACGGCGGCGGAGCTTTCTCCGGAAAAGACTGTACAAAGGTAGACCGTTCTGCAGCTTATGCGGCACGTTACGTAGCAAAGAATATCGTAGCAGCAGGTCTTGCCGACAAATGCGAGGTCCAGCTTTCCTACGCAATCGGTGTCGCTCATCCGACCTCTATCATGATCGACAGCTACGGCACAGGAAAACTGTCCGACAACAAACTGACCGATATCGTTCGTGAGAACTTCGACCTTCGTCCGGCTGGAATCATCAAAATGCTGGATCTGCGCCGTCCGATCTACAAACAGACTTCCGCTTACGGCCACTTCGGAAGAAACGATCTGGATCTGCCGTGGGAGAAACTGGATAAAGTAGAAGACCTGAAGAAATACCTCTAATTTCAGGCTTTTCTGTTTATAGAAAGTTTAGAAAGATTCATCTAAGTTAATGAAAAATCCTCAGGCGTTGTGCTATAATAAATTTAGACTGCGTACTGGGGATTTTTTGTGCGCAAAAGTACGAAATATGTGTTGGAAAACAGGTGGATCTTATATGGAAAAAAAGAAGAAAAGCATGAAATTAAGGACGAGAGTAATCATTTCTTTTTTCATCATCATACTGGTTCCGATCGTGATGTGTGCCTTGACGTTTTACTTTTTTGTAGGGTATAAAGCAAAGATTATCGGTGAAAAATACGGTCTTGCGAACGCAACATACCGGACGATTTCGAACAACACCCTGCTGCTGAATGCGATGACATCAGAAGAGTACGACGAAGTAGAGGATACCGCGAAATCGGATACGGCAAAGCTGGAAGAAACGAATTATCTCTCTGTTCTGAATGCAAGACTGCAGAAAAAACAGTCGTTTATCGCGGTGCGCGAGGATGGTGTTATCATTTACAATGGCTCGGAGGAGCTGTCGTCGGAGGAGCTGGAAAATGAGCTGCCGAAATACGGTGACCCGGGGGCCAATTTGAAGGGCGGCGTTTATTTCCGCAATGAAAAACAGTGGATGGTCAAACAGGTGGACTATGAGAACTCGGACGGAAAAGAATGCAGTGCGTTTATCGTCACCAAGACAGACCAGATTGCGCCGCAGATTACGGGCATGGTAAAAGAGCTAGGCATCGTGATTGTGCTGATTCTGGTGCTCACCAGTCTGGGCCTGAGCTTCTGGATTTACCGCGGTGTGATCGGACCGCTCGAGCAGCTGAAAAAGGCGACACAGAATATCAAAGACGGAAATCTGGATTTCACTGTTGAACCGTGCGGCGTGGCGGAGATTAATGACCTCTGCGAGGACTTTGAGGAGATGCGTATCCGGCTGAAAGAGACAGCGGAGGAAAAAGTCGAGTTTGACAAAGAGAATAAAGAGCTGATCAGTAACATTTCGCATGATCTGAAAACACCGATTACCGCGGTCAAGGGTTATGTCGAGGGAATCATGGACGGTGTGGCAAATACGCCGGAGAAGATGGACCGCTACATCCGCACCATTTACAACAAAGCGAATGAGATGGACCGTCTGATCAATGAGCTGACGTTTTATTCCAAGATTGACACGAACCGCATTCCGTATACGTTTTCCAAGATTCACATTGCGGATTATTTTGATGACTGCGTGGAGGAACTGAATCTGGAGCTTGACGCGCAGCATGTGGACCTGACATACTTTAATTATCTCGAGGACGACCCGGTCGTCATCGCGGATGCGGAGCAGATCAAGCGTGTCATCAATAACATTGTAAGCAATTCCATCAAATATATGGACAAGAGCCATAAGGTCATCAACATCCGTCTGCGTGATGTCGGAGATTTTGTGCAGGTGGAGATTGAGGACAACGGAAAGGGAATTGCGACGAAGGATCTGACGAAGATTTTCGACCGTTTCTACCGCACCGACGCGTCCCGCAACAGCACGAGAGGCGGCAGCGGCATCGGTCTTTCCATCGTGAAGAAGATTCTCGAAGACCACGGCGGAAAAGTGTGGGCCACCAGCAAAGAAGGGGTGGGAACCACGATGTACTTTGTATTAAGAAAATATCAGGAGGTACCTGTTTCATGAGTAAAATACTGATTGTTGAGGATGAGGAATCCATTGCAGATCTGGAGAAAGATTATCTCGAGCTTTCGGGCTTTGAGGTGGAGATTGAAAACCAGGGAGACACCGGTCTTGTGCGGGCGGTCAAAGAGGATTTTGATCTGCTGATTCTGGATCTGATGCTGCCGGAGGTGGATGGCTTTGAGATCTGCCGTGAGGTGCGTGAGAAGAAAGATATTCCGATTATCATGGTTTCGGCAAAGAAGGATGATATCGACAAAATCCGCGGACTCGGCCTTGGTGCGGATGATTATATGACGAAGCCATTTTCTCCGAGTGAGCTGGTTGCACGCGTGAAAGCGCATCTGGCACGGTACGACCGTCTGGTCGGAAACGGCAAGAAAGAGAATGATGTTGTGGAGATCCGCGGCATCAAGATTGACAAAACGGCACGCCGCGTGTGGGTGAACGGAGAGGAGAAGCAGTTTACAACGAAAGAGTTCGATCTGCTGACCTTCCTTGCGGAGAATCCGAACCGCGTTTTCACGAAAGAAGAGCTGTTCCGTGAGATCTGGGATATGGAGTCCATCGGAGATATTGCGACGGTTACGGTGCATATCAAGAAGATCCGTGAAAAAATAGAGTTTAATACGGCAAAGCCGCAGTATATCGAGACGATCTGGGGCGTTGGATATCGGTTTAAGGCATAAAGAATCTGTGTTTCGGGGAGAGATAAAATGGGAAAAATTTACTATCTGATGGGAAAAAGTGCGTCAGGGAAAGATCATATTTATGAGCATCTGATCCAGGAGACGGCGCTGGATTTAAAACCGTTTGTCCTGTATACAACACGGCCGATCCGGAGCGGGGAGCAGGACGGAAGAGAGTATTTCTTTGTGGATGAAAAACGGCTTTCGGAACTGCGGGAGGCCGGAAAGATTATCGAGGAGCGCATGTATTCGACGGTGCAGGGGCCGTGGTATTATTTTACGGCGGATGACGGGCAGATTGATCTTGCGAAGCATGATTATCTCGGAATCGGGACACTGGAATCGTATCTGAAATTAAAGGCATACTTCGGGGAGCAGGCGATGGTTCCGCTGTATGTCGAGGTGGACGATGGGCTGCGGCTTTCGCGGGCACTGGAACGGGAAAGAAAACAGACAGAGCCGAAATACGCGGAGATGTGCCGGAGATTCCTGGCGGACTGTGAGGATTTTACGGAGGAGAAAATTGCGGAAGCTGGAATTGTCCGCAGATTTTCCAATAATTCTACGCCGGAAGACTGTTTTTCCGAAATTCAGAATTTTGTGGAACAACAGAAAAAGTTGTGATATACTTAATGCAGTATTAGTAAGAAATACAAAAGAACTCCAGGGGGTGATTTTATGCAGGGTTTTCAGAAGGTTGTAGGACATCAGGAAATCATAACGCATTTACAGAATGCCATTTCGATGAATAAAGTATCTCATGCTTATCTTTTTGGCGGAGAGAGTGGATCGGGAAAGAAAATGATGGCTTCACTGTTTGCGATGACGCTTCAGTGCGAGAAGCACGGGGTCGAGCCCTGTATGGAATGCCCGTCCTGTAAAAAGGCACAGAGCCAGAATCATCCGGATATCATTTATGTGAAGCATGAAAAGCCGAACACCATCAGCATCGATGAAATCCGCGAGCAGCTCATTAACGATGTGATGATCAAGCCGTACAGCAGTCCGTACAAGATTTATATCATCGACGAGGCGCAGAAGCTGACACTTCAGGCGCAGAACGCGCTGCTGAAGACGATCGAGGAGCCGCCGGCCTACGCAGTTGTCATGCTTCTGGCAGACAACCCGGATGCGCTGCTTCCGACGATTTCGTCACGCTGCGTGCAGTTAAATTTAAAACCAGTGGGAGACCAGCTTGTGAAAGATTATCTGATGAACGAAATGCATGTGCCGGATTACCAGGCAGAGGTTGATGCGTCCCTGGCGCAGGGAAATATCGGAAAAGCAGAGCGGATTGCCCGTTCTCCGGAATACGAGGAGACGCTGGAAAGTGCACTCCGCATGGCAAAGTACGCCGACAGTATGCCGCTGTATGAAATCGTGGAGACGATCAAAAAACTGACGGCCGAAAAAGACAATATTGATGATTACTTCGATATCTTTTCTTTATGGTTCCGCGATGTTCTGCTCTTTAAGGCGACAAAAGAGGTCGATTCCCTTGTGTTCAAGCAGGAGCTGAATGGAATCCGTGAGAGAGCAAATAAGAGCTCATACGAAGGCCTGGAGAAGATTATAGAGGCGATTCAGAAGGCGAGAGCCCGCCTGAACGCGAATGTTAATTTTGATTTAACCATGGAGCTTATGTTCCTGACAATGAAGGAAAACTGATAACATGATAACAATTATAGGAGTACGTTTTCGAAACGTAGGAAAAGTATATTATTTCTCGCCGAGAGAGCTGGACATCTGCGTGGGCGACCACGTTATCGTTGAGACGGCGCGCGGCGTAGAGTATGGTTTCGTTGTGCTGGGGCCAAAAGAAGTTGACGATTCCAAGGTGATCCAGCCGTTGAAAGAAGTCATCCGCATTGCAACGCCGAAGGATGATGCGCGGGAGGAGAGCAACCGCAAGAAAGAAAAAGAAGCGTTTGAAATCTGCCAGAAGAAGATCCGGGCGCACAACCTGGAGATGAAGCTGATCGATGCAGAGTATACGTTTGACAATAACAAGATGCTGTTTTACTTTACCGCCGACGGAAGAATTGATTTCCGTGAGCTGGTAAAGGATCTGGCGGCTGTCTTTAAGACGAGAATCGAGCTTCGCCAGATCGGTGTCCGCGATGAGACAAAGATCCTCGGCGGAATCGGCATCTGCGGCAGACCGCTTTGCTGCCATACGTATCTGTCCGAGTTTGCACCGGTTTCGATCAAGATGGCAAAAGAGCAGAACCTGTCCCTGAACCCGACGAAGATTTCGGGTGTCTGCGGACGACTGATGTGTTGCCTGAAAAACGAGCAGGAAACCTATGAATACCTGAACCGCAAGCTGCCGGGTGTCGGCGATATCGTAACGCTGCCGGACGGCATGAAAGGTGAGGTTTCCGGTGTGAATGTGCTTCGTCAGCTCGTAAAAGTGCTGGTGGATGTGAACGATGAGAAGGAAATGCGGGAGTGCCCGGTGGAAGAGCTCAAGTTCAAGCCGAAGCATAAGAAGGAAAAAGGCAAAGAGAAGAAAAAAGACAGAAACAGCTCCGGGGAGCAGGCTTCTTCGGAAGAGGCAAAACAGCCGGAATAAGATTGATTTGGAATGCATTTTGAAAAAAGTAAGCGCCGGGTAAAACTGACGCTTCTTTTTGTGTGATGCGGCGCTGGGCGGTCAGCAGGAGGAGGGATTTTCATTGGATAGAAAAGAAGAATTTTTGAAGCCGGGTGAGCGGCTCGATGATCTGCAGAACGGTTACTGGATGATACAGAATCCATCCCTTTTCTGCTATGGCATTGACGCGGTGCTGCTGGCATCCTACGCGAAGGTGAAGCGCGGGGAGCGGGCGATGGATTTCTGCACGGGATCGGGAATTGTGCCGATTCTGCTGAAGGCGAAGACAAACGGAGAGCATTTTTCCGGGCTGGAAATTCAGGAGTACAGTGCCGAGATGGCACAGCGGAGTGTGCGGTACAATCATCTGGAAAATGATGTTGAGATTTTCCAGGGAGATGTGAAGACGGCATCGCAGCAGTTTGGAAAAGAAGTGTTTGATGTGGTAACGTGCAATCCGCCGTACATGACGGGGCAGCACGGGTTGACGAATGCGCTTGAGGCGAAGACGATTGCGCGGCATGAGGTGCTGTGCTCGTTTGATGATATTGCGAAAGAGGCATCGGCGGTTTTAAAGACGAAAGGACGGTTCTATCTGGTGCACCGGCCGTTCCGGCTGGCGGAGATTTTTTCGACGCTGAAAAAATATCATCTGGAACCAAAAAGGATGCAGCTCGTTTATCCGTTTGTGGACAAGGAGCCGAACATGGTGCTGATCGAGGCGATGAAAGGCGGGAATCCGAGAATTACCGTGGAGAAACCGCTGATTGTGTATGAGACGCCGGGCGTGTATACAAAGGACATCCGGGAATTATATGGAGACGGGAGATAAGAACATGGCAGGAAAATTATATTTGTGTGCAACACCAATTGGAAATCTGGAGGACATGACCTTCCGTGCAATCCGCATTCTGCAGGAGGTCGATCTGATCGCGGCGGAGGATACGAGAAACAGCATTAAGCTGCTGAACCATTTTGAGATTCATACGCCGATGACGAGTTACCATGAATACAACAAATACGACAAGGGCCGCGAGCTGGTGCAGAAGCTGCTGGCGGGAACAAATATCGCGCTGATCACGGATGCCGGAACACCGGGAATTTCTGATCCGGGTGAGGAGCTGGTGAAGATGGCGTACGAGGCAGGCATCGAAGTGACAAGCCTGCCGGGCGCATGCGCGTGTGTGACGGCACTGACACTGTCGGGACTTTCAACGAGAAGATTTGTCTTCGAAGCATTTCTTCCGCCGGATAAAAAAGAACATAAACTGGCGCTGGAACGGCTGAAAAACGAGACGCGGACGATGATCGTATACGAGGCGCCGCATCATCTGCTGAAAACGCTGCGGGAGCTGCTGGAGACGCTTGGCAACCGGCGGCTGACACTCTGCCGGGAACTGACCAAGAAACACGAGACGGCATGGCAGACCACGATTGAAGATGCCATCACCCGCTACGAACAGGAAGATCCGAAAGGCGAATGCGTTCTTGTCATCGAGGGCAGAAGCCAGAAAGAAATCGAGGACGAGGCGAAGGCTGCGTTTGAGGAAATTTCGATTGAGGAACATATGAAACGGTATGAAGACCAGGGGATTGCGCGGAAAGAGGCGATGAAGCTTGTGGCAAAAGACCGTGGCGTAACGAAGAGAGATATTTATCAGTATTTACTGGGAAAAGAATAACGACACGCTCTAAGAGAAGGAAAGAGAGGAAGAAGTATGAAAATCTGTAAAATTTTGTGTTATTGTATTTGTTTTACAGATTTGGAGATATTCCTTGTCCGGTAGCTACTCCCGTCTGTTATAATAGGAATAATGAAGTATTTTTGAGGGAGGAAATTTTTTATGTCACAGTCACAAACCCAGCGGAGTTCCCGGGTTGATCTGCTTCACGGCTCGATTCTGAAATCTCTGCTTCTTTTTGCACTTCCGATCATGGCATCCCGTGTATTTCAGCAGATTTACAACACGATGGACACACTGATTGTCGGCCATACACTCGGCGATTCGTCGATTGCAGCTATGGGTGCCTGCTCGTCGATCTATGAAATGATGACCGGATTTACGTTCGGCGTCGGAAACGGGCTCGCGATCGTCACGGCGCGATGCTTTGGAAGACAGGAGACGGAACGGATGAAAAAATCCGTTGCATCCTGTATCGTTATTGGTATTACCATTACACTGGTGGTCACCGTTCTTGCAACGATTTTCATGCATCCGCTGTTGCGGCTGCTGAAAACACCGGCAGAAATCCTCGAAGAATCCTACAGCTACATTTCAATTCTATCCGTTTTTCTGTTTGTCATGTTTGCCTACAACCTGTGCTCCGGTCTGTTGGGAGCAATCGGAAACAGCTTTATGCCGCTTGTTTTCCTGATTATTTCATCGTTGGTAAACATTGTACTGGATTTGCTGTTTATCCGTTCTTTCGGCATGGGTGTTCGCGGTGCTGCAATTGCAACCGTGATTGCGCAGGGAATTTCCGTCGTGCTCTGCCTGATTTATATTGTTACCAAAGCAAAAATTCTGCTTCCGGAAAAACGTCATTTTGAACCGGATCGCGGACTGTACATGGAGCTTCTGGCACAGGGATTTTCGATGGGATTTATGAGCAGTATTATCTATGTCGGTTCGATTGTCCTGCAGCCGGGCATCAACAGCCTTGGCTATGAAACAATTGCGGGACACACGGCTGCGAGAAAGCTGTTTTCCTTCTCGATGATGCCGCTTTCCTCGATGGCACAGGCAGTCAACACGTATGTGGCACAGAACCGCGGCGCGGACAACTGGGAGCGCGTACGGAAAGGCATTCGCTATGCTTATATTTTCTGCTTCAGCGTGACCGCATGCCTGATTCTCCTTGTCACGCCGCTTGCACCGACGATGGTTCATCTGATCTCCGGCTCGTCCGACCCGACTGTCCTCGGAAACGGAGCCCGCTACCTCCGTGTAGCCATTCCGTTCTTCTTTGCGCTCGGCCTCGTCAACTGCAGCCGCCTTGCACTGCAGGCACTCGGAGAAAAGATTCTTCCGCTGCTGTCGAGTTTTATTGAGCTTTTCGGAAAAATTATTTTTGCGATGGTGTTTATCCCGCGCTACCACTACAGTGCCGTGATCTGGTGCGAACCGATCATCTGGTGCTTCATGGCAGCAGAACTTGTGATTTCGCTGTATCGAAATCCTTATATGAGAAAAGGGAAGTCTGGAAACTGATTTTTTTCAAAAACAAAACCCGGGGCAGTCTACAAAAAACGGTAGATTGCCCCGGGTCTGTTTTTTTGACTAAATAAAGGAAGTCCCCTGCTTCTATTGCGAAAAACAGCAGATTTACTCTGCCCAGGTACCATTTACAAAAATATCGGTTTCGCTTCCATCTTCGCGGATACCTACGATGTGCAGGTCATCCGATCCAACCATAAAGTCAACGTGGATCAGAGAATCATTCACACCTTTTTCCAGAATTTCCTCGTTGCTCATCTCCAGAAATCCATCGAGCACCTCAGGGAAACCGGCGCCAGCGGCAACGTGGCAGCATGCGTTTTCATCGAAAAGGGTATTAAAGAACATCAGCCCGGACTGGTTAATCGGAGATTCTTTCGGAACGAGTGCAACCTCGCCGAGCATTGCAGCACCGGCGTCCATGGCGAACATTTTTTTCAAAACCTCTTCGCCCTGCTCTGCGTGGCAGTCAACGACTTTTCCATCCTTGAAATCGACGGTAAAGTTGTTGATGATCTGTCCCGACCAGCTTAAAGGTTTTGTGGAAACGAGACGGCCTTCACATTTTCCTCTCATCGGGCTGGTGAAGACTTCTTCGGTCGGCATGTTTGGAACGTAGAAGGTGTTGTTCGTATGGTTGATATCACCGGCGCCGCTCCATTTTGCGCCCGGAATCAGCTCAACGGTGAAATCCGTACCGTTTTTGCTGGTGTAATGCAACTTGTGGAATGCCTGCTCATTCAGCCAGCTGGCTTTCTGGGTCATGAGGTCGCAGTGTGCCTGCCAGATCTTTTCTGCATCTTCGCCGTCTTTTAAGTAAACACAGTCGAAAATAGCATCCCACAGTTTTTCAACAGCAATATCCTCCGGCTCGCCCGGGAATACTTTTTCTGCCCATTTTGGAGAAGCGGCGGCAACGATCAGCCACTGATGCTTTCCATCGAGCTGGTCACGGTATTTTTTAATGACCTTTCCACGCATCTGACGAACGGTGGAGAGCAGGTCCGCAGGAATGCCGGCGAGCTCGTCCGGATCGGAGGAGTCGATGAAAATGCGAACCGGCAGATCAACCGTCATCTGTTTGAAACGCTCTTCTTCCCAGTGCGGAACCGCGCCAAGCGTTTCTGCGGTGGCATACTGATAATGCATTTTGTTGATCTCACCGCATTCCCAGATCACTTCCACATAGCTTGCGCCCGCCTGATAGCACTCCTCTGTCACCATCTGGGTAAGCAGAACCTGATCGATGCCGGCCTGGAGGCGGACACGCTGTCCTTTCTGTACATTTGCGCCGATTTTTACGATCAGCTTTGCATATTCTCTTAATTTTGCCTGAAATTTTGCTTCATTCATGATAAAAGACTCCTTTTTGTGATTTTTAAAACTGAAATGGATCATTAAAGGCTCCATAGTACGAAACCGGTTCGCCCGCGGAAAGCAGATGATGGACATCGCCGACGGTCTGGCAGCGGAAGTACACTTCACCCGGCTTGCGTTCCTCACTTCCGACAATTGTGACGGAAGTCGGCGCCAGGAACATGCCCTGCCAGAGCTGTACCGGCGTCATATTCAGCAGATGCGACAGTGCCACACAGGTGACGCCGAGATGGCAGAAGCAGACGATGACGGCTTCCCGGTTTGTTTCATCCGAAGCGTGATAGCGGTAGCCGTCGCGTACATAGCCGTAGCGCGCAAGCAGTGCATCGAGTCCGTCGGTCACGAAATGGTAATTCTCGTCCATGTTTCCGGTCTGCATAATCGGATTTTTCGTCCAGAAATCCTGGTCATAGAGATCCCGGTTTGCATCGAGCACATCCGGCAGAAAATCCCATGGAATCCGGCGTTTTCCCGTTTCCGGGTCAATGACAGGTGCATCAAATTCCCGCAGCCATGGGAGAATTTCGGCTTCGCGGCCTGCATTTTTCAGTGTAAAAGAAGCCGTATCTTTCGCACGGCCAAGCGGAGAACAGTAAAAATCGGTGACATTCCATTTTGCTGTGCGTTTCGAAAGCAGCTCGGCCTCGCGCCAGCCTTTTTCGGTCAGAGAATCAATTTCATAATTTGGTTCGCCGTGGCGGATAAAAATAATTTTCATAACGTTCCTTTCTTCGTATGTCGAAAAAATGGTGGATTTCGACATAGAAAAGTAAAATTTCGTCCCGAAAGATCTGTGCCGGAGCATAAAAGAATTCAGAACTAAGAGCATTTCATTCAGTATATCATAAATAGTCAGATTTGTGTGAATTTCTTATCGGCATCTCCCCCAGTTCAGCTCCCCGTTGGTAAACTCAGCCCAGTTGTACTGCGCCATGTATTCGCCATGGTACTGGTTGATCGCGGAAAGTTTTCCCTCGCACCAGTCAAAATAGTCACAGGAGACTTCTTCCGGGCAGATCCGCAGGCTTCCTCTGGCGGACGCAACGAGCGTTTCACAATGATACACTTTTAACGAATAAAAATTTGTGAAGCGGAAGCTCCCTTTTTGATACGCTGCATCTTGAGAGAGTAGCTAGTAGCAGTCCTGTAGGTAGGTGCAAACAGGAGAAAAATATGCTATAGTAAAAACAGCGTAAGGGGAAACAAAAAGTAATGCAGCAAGAGGAAAGAGGATGATAAACTGTCGGTCATCAAGGTCTGTCTGAACGCTCAAAAAGAAACCCATGATGTATTTCTTCAGATGATGAAGACACTACTTGGTGTTGAAATGCCGGAGAATGAATTTTTGAAATTGATGCATACGTAAAAAAACAGGCACGATTCCCGAAAAAGGTGATTCGTGCCTGCTTTTTTTACTTTTCTACTTCTTCATACTGGTTGCCTTCCGGGTCACGCAGGTTATCATCTACATAAATTTTTCTTCCTTTGGTATCCAGTCTTTCTTTGTAGTCCATAGAGAAGGCACCCAGTGAAGCGGCCAGAAAGCTAAAAACAATCGTCGCTTTAGAAAGGTTCTGTAAAAATTTGAGGGCGCCATAAATAATCAGGTTTTTGTAATACTCCAGCCGCAGTCCTTTTTCAACACCCCGTGCAGTGAGACGGCAGATAAGCAGAACAACGGCCAGCATAAATGCACCGATAACCAGAAGAAAAATTCCGGCTTCATGATATTTTCCAGGTAAATAGCAGGCACCGATTACGATCATGATCGGGGCAATTAAGGACATAGTAAAAACCATTTCGGCACGAAAGGTAAAAAATCGATACATCAAAAAGATTAAGATTAGGATAGCGATGAAAAGCATATTAGTTTTCTCCTTCGTAATGTTATAAATGATATAAAGCTTTTTTGCAGAAAAAGCAGATGAATTTGTGTGAAAAATTTTGCATATTTTGGCTTTTTCCTGTATACTTAGATCAATGTCGACAGGAAAACAGCATTCTGCCCAAGCCATCGGATATTTGCTGTTGTCCGGAAAGGAACTTTGATACTACATGAGCGATTTTTCACAAAGGCTTGAAAAGGAAATAAAAAATACAGGAAAAACTTTATATTATCTGTCTGAGGCCAGTGGTATGCAGCTGGATTACATTTCTAAAATGAGTAAAGGAAAACGTATTCCAAAAGAAGAAGAGCGCCTGACCTGTCTTCTTGATGCGATGGAATGCACCGGAAATACAAGAGCAGATCTCCTGTTCCTTTATCGCCAGGAAAAAATGGGAAAGAGCCAGTGGCAATGTATGGAAGAACTGATCCGTATTATCCAGCAGGATGTGGTTGAATTTCCTCAAGTCTCTGTTTCTACAAGTGTTTCAGGAATTCCGGATACGGATATGACGCTGGACAATATCTTTGCAATTTATGCGTGTATTCGAAAAGCAATGATAAATGCTTCCGATTCCACGATTTGCTTATGTACTCCGGAAATTTCACTGGAACATTTACGATATCTTGTTCAGATTATTCATGAAGTGCCCTATCGCAGATTAGAGCATCTTTTTCCTTTGCTGCAGAATCAGACAACGGAAAATACACTGGATAACCTTCGGAAAATATGCAGTCTGAAACCGGCAATGAACTATGAAAACTACAAACCATTTTATTATTACGTTTCTTCTGCTGAGTCCGAGGCGAAAAAAGCAGGCTTACTTCCCAACTGGCTGATCACAGACCATATTGCAATTGGAATCAATTTTCATACGGCGAAAGGAATTATTCTCAGAGATGCGCAACAAATACAATTACTGAAGAATTCCTTTATTCAGGAAAGAAAAATAGCAAAGGAAATGTTGTTTTGCTCTGATTTAAATGCTTATGTAAAAGATGTCAATGTTATGATGAATGAAGGCTATGTAACGCATAACTATTATATTGAATATTCACCATGTCTTCTGCATCTGATTCCGTTAAATGTACTGAAACAGCAGATCATCCTGGATGGAGTGGAAAAGGAACAGCTTTTATCTTCTCTCTTTCAGCGGATCCGGCACATGGAAACGGAAAGTATGGTACATATTTTCTGTATATCTGGCTTACGACAATTAATGGAGCAGGGACGCATTGCAGGCTATCCGGATATGCTTTATAAGCCTCTTGATCCTGCGATGCGCCTGTGGCTGTTGAAAAGTTATTATCAATATATGCTGCACACACCTCATTCCTGCATTTGTGTAAAAGAAAATTTCGTCCAGCTGCCGAAACATATCTCCATTGTATGTAGCTCTAATGTTCATAATGGAATTGCATTTTGGAACAATACAAGTCATGGATTGCAATATTATATTTTAAAAGAATCCGGCTTCTCACAAAAACTATATGAATTTTGCCAGTTTCTGGAGAATGGAAACATGGCATGGTCACAGGAGGAGACGCTGGATATTATTCGAAACATGATTGTGGAATATGGAGGCACCTTATAAACCGCGCTTCCAGGAAAATAAAGGATTCTTTCGGGACAGCTTTTCTCCTGCTATCTCTGGAAGAGCCGGGAGAAAAGCCCCTTCTTTTTTGCCGGGCGGGATGCAGCAGGTACATTTTGATTGATATATTGCTGAAACATGTTTTTTGAATCCTGAATGAGACCATTTAATTGCGCATTCTGACCAGCAGAAAACAGATCACACAATACAACTCCTTTTTGGGCATAGTACAATGCATTTTCCTTTCGCTCCAGTCTCATATTTGCAATTTGGAGCGTTTGATAGATAGGGATTTGATAGACCGGCATTTCTTCCGGAAGCAAAAGATCGCTGTAATGATACAGAAGTAATGAGATTTCTTCCGCTGCTTCCTGGATCTGCTCGGGATTTATATGTTCTTCCTGTACATTCTGAAGATACATAGATCCACATCCGATACAAATGCGGATGAATGCTTTGGACACAGTTTCTCTGATTTGTGGATTTAGAATTTCTGCATTCCATATATATTCGATACTTTCTGCCAGACGCCAGCTCTTCTCGGCCAATTCGGTGCATTTGTGTCCCTGTATTTTTTCTGCTGTTACGACGGAAATGCATGCCAGCATACATTTCAGTTCATTCATCAATAAAATTTCAGCAGTTTTTTCTTTTGGGATTTTTAACTGCATTTCCTGTTCCAGCTTTTCTTGCTGGTGTTCTGTAAAATCCTGTAATTCTTTGATGCTCTCCGGATCGCTGAACTGAGATTCCTCCAAAGTTATTTTGCAGATCATTACCCGGAGCAGATTCTGATAGGTTTCTTTCCAGATTCCCGGTTCTTCTGATTGATTACTGATGGCCATGCATCTTCTGAAAAGATCTGTTTTATCAAAGGCCGACAGATATGGATTGTTGGAAAATTGCAGAATCTGAAAGGCTGTACAATGAAAATTTTCTTTTGCAGCTGCCTGCATCAGGAGCTCGGGATATTTTCGGGCATTCATAGACGCAACAGAAAATTCCTCTGCCTGTTTTTGAGCAGAAAGCAGCATTTTCTTTGGGGCTTTCTGTAGCAAAAATCCATTTTCCGGAAAGAGATTTCCAAAGATATTTTTAAAAATAGCTTGTTGTACTGCTGCTTTCAGTGTCATTGCATGAGAATGCATCTGCGGGCAATCCAGATTTCCGGCGACTGCTGTAATTTCATATTTTTCTTTGAGTGAAAGCAGCGCCGGAACAAGCAGATATTCTGTATCTGTCAGAATTTCCAGACGATGATAGACATCATGGTACGGCGCACCCGCGAGATCTCCCTTGGAAAACAGGAGCTTCGGGAAAAAATTCCAGCAGATACCTTCTAAGGTATGGTCTGTTACCTTTGCCTGCGCCAGCTCATAGATAGAATCATATCCTTCCTGATTGCTTTTTACTGTAACATGGGTATCGGATTGCACAGAATATAATTGACGTTCATAATAATTGGACAGAAAAATTCTGTCGCCCAAGTGATCCCAGGAATACATATAGTCCATATAGGATTCATACACATGATTTCCAAACATACTTGTCGTTGGTCCGACAAACAGAGAGTTCCACGCTTCGTAAGTATCAAGTTTTTGATTAAAAGCATTTACCATTTTTGCCTGTTCTTCTTTTGTATATTTGGAAATTTCCGTTCGTTCATTTGTCTTTTGCACAGAAGTTCCGCCTTTGCGGCGTCCGTGCTCAACCAGGAGAAGAAAGATGATTTCTTCTTTTTCCAGAAATTCTATTTCAAAAGAAATATCCCATGATTTTTCATCACAATAGGTTCTGTAATTACTACCTGAATTTATCGCTTTTTGTAATATTTCGGGATCAAGAGTTTCCCATGGAATCGAAACAGGAAAGTCCATATTTTATTTCCTCCAGGTGTCTGCTGATAAAATGATGTTGGAGGCAAAAAATATTTTGCCTCCCTTGTCATCCGATTGCTTTGCATGATATGCTTTGGCAATTCTTATTTTAATACTTTGATAGATACTTTTCCGCCAATTCCGGCCTGACACTGAACTTTTAAGATATCTCCGTCTTTTAAATCCAGATCCAGGTAACCATCACCAGTTTTAAACATGGCACCGGCTAAGGATTTTCCTATTTCGCCGACGGATATTTGTTCTGCGAGGCCGCTGCCTGCAGAAAATCCAATGATGGACCCCATCAGATTGACATTCCCTTTTTTGCTGTCTTTTGCCGGATCTATCATAGAAATACGATGAACGCCAGGAGTTAAGCTGATTTCATATGGAGTCTTAGATGCCTCATATAAAGTTCCTTCTTTTTCGTCATCAATAAAGATGCCTATTTTTGCTTTGGAATTCATCATTTTATTGTACTTGAGTGGATGAAACATTTTGTCCATGACGCTCATGGAAAGATCTTTTGCCATTCGATTGGAATCTTTTACTGTTAATACTAATCTTGCACTCATATTTTCCCTCCTGAAGTCAAGCGTTTCAAATGATGCGCTTTTGTATTTTGGGTATCGGATTGTTGTTTTGGTATGGAATAGAATGATCCGATTCCGGCTAAAATTTGTGTTTATTATACTATTATTTGAAAAACTATATGAAATAGGCATAAAAATTAGACAAAAAATCAGATGAAAACATAAATTAAACTTTTAATGATTCCTATGATCCGATTTTTTTAAAAGAAAATTGATTTTATGGGAAAACAAAACTTATTTTGGAATGGAGAGAAGCGCAGGAGGCTGTGAACGACAGAACAAAAGAAAGAAATGACAGAAAACAGATACCGCGGTGACAAAGCTGTTCACAAAGCTGGCGGGCGTGACAACGGCGTCTTATCTGTGGGTTGAAACAAAATATCATGAAAAACAGAAAAGAAGCATATCGTATAAAGATAACGGATGAACGCAGGTGAATCCATGAACAGACTCTGGAGCGGTATGCTTCTTCTTGGCATTGCCTACGGTGCTTTTTGCGGAAAACTGCCGGAGGTGACAGACGGTGCGCTGCGCGCTTCAAAAGAGGCAGTTGTGCTGGCAATTTCTCTTCTGGGTGTGACGGGCCTTTGGAGCGGGCTGATGGAGATTGCAAGGAAAGCGGGAATGATCGACAGCCTGGTAAAAAAGATGGGACCGGTCATGCGCTTTTTGTTTCCAAAGGTACCATCGGATCACCCGGCCATCCAATCGGCTGCCACAAATATGATCTGTAATGTATTCGGTCTTGGCGCAGCGGCAACGCCGCCGGGCCTTCTTGCCATGGAACAGTTCGAAGAGCTGGAAGAGGAACGGCGGAAAAACAAAAATCCGGCCGCTGTTCCGAAAGGAACTGCAAACCGGGAAATGTGCACCTTTCTGATTTTAAATATTTCTTCCCTGCAGCTGATACCGGTCAACGTGATTGCATACCGCAGCCAGTATGGCAGCGTGCATCCAACGGCCATTGTCGGACCGGCACTGGCGGCAACGGCAGCAAGCACGGTAGCGGCTGTTTTATTCTGCAAATGTATGGAAAAATGCAAAAGCTGAGAATGCGGTCTGCCCAGGAATATTTATAAAAAAACAGTAAATTCGCCTTCTTAGGACTAGCCGCCGCGGCAACGGCTTGGTACAATAAAGGAAATGAGGGATATTGAATTTTACATAGGAGGAACACAAGAGCATGGCAGGATATGTGAGTCTTCAGGATGTAACCAAGACATACAAAATGGGTGAAGTCACCATCAAGGCCGCGGATGGAATCAGCTTTGATGTGGAAAAAGGTGAGTTTGTGATTGTTGTTGGACCGAGCGGTGCGGGTAAGACGACGGTGCTGAATATTTTAGGCGGAATGGACACAGCGACTTCCGGAAAGGTGCTGGTGGACGGCGCGGAAATCAGCAAATACCGCGGCAAGAAGCTGATCCAGTACCGGCGGGAGGATATTGGATTTGTTTTTCAGTTTTATAATCTGATGCAGAACCTGACGGCGCTCGAGAATGTGGAGCTGGCGATGCAGATTTGTAAGCATCCGCTGGATGCGTCGGAGGTGCTTGCGGAGGTTGGGCTGGAAGAGAGAATGAATAACTTCCCGGCGCAGCTTTCGGGCGGAGAGCAGCAGCGTGTGGCGATTGCGCGTGCGCTGGCGAAGAATCCGAAACTGCTGCTCTGCGATGAGCCGACCGGCGCGCTCGATTATGTGACGGGAAAAGCGATCTTAAAGCTGCTGCAGGATACCTGCCGGGAGAAGGGGATGACGGTCATTGTCATCACTCACAACTCGGCGCTGACACCGATGGCGGACCGCGTGATTAAAATCCGAAACGGAAAAGTGGCGGGCATGAAAACAAATGAGAACCCGACACCGGTGGAAGAGATAGAATGGTAGGTGGACGATGAGAGCATTTCGAAAAGACTTTATCCGGGAAATCACAAAGAACAAGGGGCGGTTTCTGTCAGTCTTTTTCATCGTGCTTCTTGGCGCGGCGTTTTTCTCGGGCATTCGGTCGGCGGAAGGAGATATGAAGGTTTCGGCGGACCGGTATTATGATGAAGTAAATTATATGGATTTGAAAGTTCTTGGAACGCTGGGGCTGACAGACGATGATCTGGCGGATATCGCGAAGACGGATGGCGTGAAAGCGGTCTACGGCGGAAAAACGGTGGAAGTGCTGCATGACATCGGCGAGAGCGAGCAGGTTGTGAAGCTGATTGCGCTGACGGACGGTGTGAATGAGCCGCGCGTGGTCGAGGGACGGATGCCGGAGAAAGAGGATGAAATTCTTGTTGATACGCAGTTTCTGAAAAGTTCCGGCTGTGAGATTGGGGATCAGGTAACGTTCACTTCCGGAACGGAGGATCCGCTCTCAGATTCGCTGACCGGGGACACGTTTACGATTGTTGGTTCGGCGACACTCCCTTATTATATGGAGCTGAACCGGGGAACGGGCTCGATTGGAAACGGAAGCATCAACAGTTTTGCACTGCTGCTTCCGGAGACATTTACCTCGGATCTCTATACAGAGATTTACGTCCAGGCGGACGGCGCACAGGAAGAGGCGAGCTACAGCGATGCGTATGATGAGACGGTGAAGGCTGTACAGACGAAGATTGAAGCGCTCGAGGATGCGGCGTGCGACCGGCGGTATACGGCAGTCAAAACCGAAGGACAGGAAAAGATTGATGATGCAAAACAGCAGGTCGCTGATGCAGAGCAGAAATTAGCGGACGCAAAAACAGAGCTGGATGACGGTGCACAGCAGCTTGCCGACGCGAAAGTGACGATTGCGGACAAAGAGCAGGAACTTCTCGACGGCGAACAGACGTTAAAGGACAAAGAACAGGAGCTTCTTGACGGAAAGCAGACGATTGCTGAGAAAGAACAGGAACTCCTTGACGGAAAACAGACCATTGCAGACAAAGAGCAGGAACTTCTCAGTGCGAAAGCAACCATCGCCGATAAAGAGCAGGAGCTGGCATCCGGCAAGGCAACGCTGAAAGACAAAGAGGCGGAACTTGCGAGCGGAAAAGCGACGCTGGAAGCAAAGGCGGCAGAGCTGGAAAGCGGAAAAGCGGAGCTGAATCAGAAAGCCGATGAACTTGCAAGTGGAAAAGCCACACTTGAGGCAAAAGCGAAAGAACTTTCCGACGGAAAAGCACAGCTTGCAGAGAAAGAAACAGAACTGGCATCCGGCAAAAAAGAGTTAGAGGAAAAAATGACGCAGCTTTCGGCGGCAAAAACCGAACTGACTCGGAAGCAGACGGAGCTGAATACTGCAAAAGAGCAGCTTTCCGAAAAAGAAACGGAATTGAATATTGCAAAGGAGCAGCTTTCCGCTGCACGCGAGGAACTGGACAACAAGAAAGCAGAAACCGCTGCAGGACGCACACAGTATGAAGCGCAGAAGGCAGCGTATGAAGAACAGAAGAGTCAGTATGAGACAGCCAAGGATCAGTTAGCCCAGATTTCCAGGCAGCTTCCGGTGGTGGAGACTGCGCAGACAGAAGTGACTGGTCAGATCGAGGTGATTGAGGCTCAGCTTGACGGACTGACGGAGGAAGATGAAGCATATGTATCCCTGTTGGAACAGAAAACTGCGCTGGAAGCAAAGCAGACAGAGTTAGCACAGCAGCTTTTCACGATGCAGGAGCAGAAAACATTTCTGGAACAAAACATCGCAGCGTTTGAAGCAGCAAGCGCTGATGCGGAAGCCCGGCTTGCGGCTGCAGAAGCTCAGATTACCGACGCAGAAAGTCAGCTTGCCGCTGCAGATGCACAATTAACAGAAAAAGAGCAGGAATGCGCCGCAGGCGAGGCACAGATTGCTTCTGCAAAAGAAGAACTGGAAAGCGGCGAAGCTCAGATTACAGAGGCTCTTGCCCAGCTTCAGGATGGAGAAGCACAGGCAGAAGCTTATCAGAAACAGATTGAAAATGGCGAAGCCCAGCTTGCATCCGCCAAAGCAGCGATTGCCGACGGAGAAGCTCAGATTGAGACGAACCGCAGTAAATTAAAAGACGGAGAAACTCAGCTTGCGGCTGCCAGAGCCCAGCTTGCTGATGGGGAACAGCAGATTGCATCGTACCGACAGACGATTCAGTCGGGTGAGGCCCAGCTTGCCGCTGCAAAGCAGACAATTTCCAGTGGAGAAAGTCAGCTCGCCGAAGCGAAACAGACGATCGCCGACGGCGAAACCCAGTTAGCCGAAGCCAAGCAGACGATCGCCGATGGAGAAACTCAGCTCGCCGAAGCCAAGCAGACGATTGCCGACGGAGAAACCCAGCTTGCCGACGCGAAACAGGAAATCGCCGACGGAAAAATCTCCCTTGCGGATGCGAAACAGGAAATTGCCGATAAAGAAAAGGAACTTGAGGACGGCAAAGCCGAATATGAAAAAGCAAAAGCCGACGCCGAACCAGAAATCGCGGATGCGAAGCAGGAAATTGCGGACGGTGAGAAAACACTCGCAGACCTGAAAAAACCAACGTGGTACGTCTGGGGACGGAATAAGGTAACGTCAACTGAGAGCTTCGGTCAGGATGCCGGCCGTATCTCGAATATCGGAAAATTCTTCCCGGTTATCTTCTTCCTCGTGGCTGCTCTCGTCAGCCTGACGACGATGACACGAATGATCGAGGAACAGCGTCAGCAGATCGGAACGTTAAAAGCCCTCGGCTATTCCGACGGCGTGATCGCCTTTAAATATTTCGCATACGCGATGCTCTCCACCGTATCCGGCGCTCTCGCGGGCGTGGTGGTTGGAGAAAAAATCCTGCCCTGGGTTATTATGAATGCCTACGGCATGCTGTATACCGGACTCCCGTATTACATGACCCCGCTGAACTGGGAGCAGGGAGGCCTTGCGATTCTGGCGAGTGCAGCCTGCACCGGCGTGGCGACGATCGCGGCATGCTACAAAGAACTCGCCGCAGGTCCGGCAGAGCTGATGCGGCCGGAAGCACCGAAAAACGGCAAACGGATTTTCCTGGAACGCATCGGCGTACTCTGGAAACATCTGAACTTTACGCAGAAATCAACCGTGCGGAATCTGGTGCGGTATAAAAAACGATTCTTCATGACCGTTATCGGAATCGGCGGATGCATGGGTCTGATCCTCGTCGGTTTCGGCCTTCAGGATTCCATCACCGCGATTGCGAAAAACCAGTTCGTCAGCCTCTTCACCTATCAGGCGAATGCTGTGCTGAATTCAGATGTGGATGAATCCGAAAAAGAAGCATTGCAGACCGATCTGGAAAACTACAGCGGCATCGATGAGCTGCTGGAAATGTACTGCCAGAACATCGAACTGCAGACCGACAAAAAGACCGTGGATGCAGTGCTTGAAGTGCCGAAAGAACTGACGAATTTCAATGACTTCTATGCCTTCCGAGACCGGAAAAGCGGAGAAGTTTACGAATTCCCGACCGACGGCGGCGCAGCCATCAGCGAAAAGACAGCAACGATGCTCGGCGTAAAAGCAGGCGACACGGTTCAGCTGAAAAAAGGCGACGATATTGTGGACGTAAAGATTTCGATCATCGTCGAAAACTACGTGCGCCATTACCTGTATCTGGCCCCGGATCTCTACGAGGAGCTGTTCGGCGGAGCGCCGGACTACAACCAGCTTCTGATGAAATACCAGGACACGTCGAGCAATTATGAGACAGCACTCGGAGAAAAAATCATGACGTACGACGGTGTAGCGGCAATCTCGTTCACATCCGACCTGATTGATCAGATTGACAACATGCTTCGTTCCCTCGACATCGTCATCGTGGTGCTGATCGTATCGGCGGGCCTGCTGGCGTTTGTGGTGCTGTACAACCTGAACAACATCAACATCACCGAACGACAGAGAGAGCTGGCAACGCTGAAAGTGCTCGGCTTCTTCGACGGCGAGGTGGCATCGTACGTGTACCGGGAAAACATGGTGCTGACACTGTTCGGCGTTATCGCGGGCATGGGAATTGGAACGTTTTTACATCATTGCGTAATTCAGACCGTCGAGGTCGATATGATGATGTTCGGACGAAACGTGTTCCCGCGGAGCTACGGCTGGAGCGCCCTGATTACCCTGGCGTTTGCTCTGTTCGTCAATTTTATGATGTTCTACCGGTTAAGAAAAATTGATATGATTGAATCGCTGAAAAGCGTGGAGTAAACAACAGAAAAAGGCCGTCCGCGGTGATGCAGAGAATCTGCAGAAACCGTGGGCGGTTTTTTCATTTTGAAAGTGAAATATGAGCCGGAATGCTTGTTTTTTCAGACATTTCGTTGTATAAAAAAAATAAGGGTTTTTATCAGAACAGAATCAAAAAACAAAGAGTAAAGGGGATTTTTACAAATGGGAACAACAGAAACGAAAAAAATGAGAGTCGGCGTTGTCGGCTGTGGAGCGATCAGTGATATTTATCTGACGAACATGATTCATAACTTTGAGAATCTTGAGGTAGCAGCATGCTGCGCAGGCCATCTTGAACATGCGAAAAAGAAAGCAGAGCAGTATGGCATCAAGGGCTGTACCTACGAGGAAATTCTGGCAGATCCGTCGATTGAAATGGTAGTCATTCTGACACCGGCACCGACCCACGAGGGGCTGATCCGTCAGGCACTGGAAGCCGGAAAACACGTTTACACTGAAAAAACAATGACCCTCGCACCGGAAACGGCAGCGAAACTGATCGAGCTGGCAGAGGAGAAACATCTCTATCTCGGTTCCGCACCGGACACCTTCCTTGGATCGGCACTGCAGACCGCAAGAAAAGCGATCGACGACGGGCTGATCGGCGAGGTGACATCTTTCGAAGCATGCGCAAACCGCGATCTTGATTTGCTGGCGAGCATCTTCCGTTTTCTGCGGATGCCGGGCGGCGGTATCTGCTACGATTTCGGTGTTTATTATCTGACCGCCATCGTCAGCCTTTTCGGCCCGGTGGACCGTGTCGTTTCCTCCGTGCGCAACCTTGCGCCGAAGCGCGTCAATGTCGTCCCGGACAGCCCGGAATACGGCCAGGAATTTGACTACAGCAACGAGAGCCAGGCTTTCACGATTCTGGAAATGAAAAACGGCGTGACCGGCACATTCTGTGTCAATGGCGACAGCACCATCAACGATCAGGCGGTATTCACAATTTACGGCAAAAAAGGTATTTTAAAGCTGGTGGACCCGAACAATTTCGGCG
The DNA here is from genome assembly GCF_003479665.1 of Blautia sp. AF14-40. Taxonomy (NCBI): domain Bacteria; kingdom Bacillati; phylum Bacillota; class Clostridia; order Lachnospirales; family Lachnospiraceae; genus Blautia; species Blautia sp. AF14-40. Next base: position 27,001 of record NZ_QUHK01000020.1, on the reverse strand, counting down.
GCGATATCGTCTACATTCCGGGCGTGAAGGACTGGACACAGCAGGCAGTTCCGGAAGTGCTGGATTATGGCTTTGCCTACAGCGAAAACAGCCGCGGCCTCGGTCCGTCCGAGATGGCAGAAGCAATTGCAGAGGGCAGACTAAACCGTGCGAATGCCAAAATGGCATACCATGTACTGGATGTGATTGATCAGATTATGAAGAGCGCAAAATCGGGCGCATTTGAGAAGGTTCCGTCCACCTGCGAGAGACCGGCGGCACTGCCGGTACCGGAAAAAGAGCAGTAAAAATAAGGAGTATTTATGGAAATATATAAATTACAGCAATTGCTGTCGGAAATGTCTTTACAGGAAAAAATAGGACAAATGGTACAGCTGACCGGTGCATATTTTGATAAGGATGCGGTACTGACCGGTGTTGTCGGAGAACAATTACCGCCGGAATGGATAATCCGGTATGCGGGTTCTGTGCTGGGGGTGATTGGCAAAGAAAAAATATATGACATTCAGAGCAAATATATGGAACAACACCCACATCATATTCCTCTTATCTTTATGGCGGATGTGATCCATGGATGCCGGACAATTTTTCCGATTCCGTTGGGACAGGCCTGTTCCTTTCATCCGGAGCTGGTTTCCGAGGCTGCGTCGATAGCTGCCTCGGAAGCCTCTTCTGAAGGGCTTAAAGCAACATTTTCTCCTATGATTGATGTTTCAAGAGATCCGCGTTGGGGAAGAATGATGGAGTCTTTTGGAGAAGACCCGTATATGAACGGAATCATGGGAAAAGCAATGGTAGATGGCTATCAGCAGAAAAGCGATCAGGGAGTAGCAGCGTGCCTGAAGCATTTTGCAGGTTACGGAGCAGTGAATGCAGGGCGGGAATACAATGATGTTGAAATATCCCAACGGACATTTCTGGAGCAGTACGTAAAGCCTTTTTGTATGGCATTAAAGGCAAAGCCTGCTATGGTTATGACTGCATTTCATGCAATAGATAGAAAACCGATCAGTGGAAATAAAAAACTTCTCAGGGAGTTTTTGCGGGATAAAGAAGGTTTTGAGGGAACTGTTATTTCAGACTGGGGATCGATCGGACAGCTGGTGGAACAGGGAGTGGCAGCTGATCTGGAAGAAGCTGCGGTTCAGGCTGCAGAAGCCGGTGTGGATATTGATATGATGAGTCCTGCTTATATGTTTTGGCTGGAAAAACTGGTGGAAAACGGACAGATTCCGGAAGCCCTTATTGATGAGAGTGCATTCCGGGTTCTGATGATGAAAAACCAGCTGGGTCTTTTTGAAGATCCGTTTGCAGGACTTGGGAAGAGTGAAAAACTCACCCCGTATTACCGGGCAAAAGCATATGAACTGACCAGCGAAAGCTGCGTCCTTTTAAAAAATGAAAAAATATTGCCTCTGTGCCAGAAACAGAGGGTGATATGGGCCGGACCTTATGTGACATCAAAAGAATTTTTGAGTCGCTGGTCAATTTTTGGTGAACACGAGGCAGTTGAGACCATAGAGGATATTCTTCAAAAGAAGCAGATAAAGGCGGAATGTATGCCGGGCTGCAGAATGCTTTCGGATGAAGAGTGTAAGATATGGCAGGTGGAACCGGAGCGGTTTGATGAGCCAGGGAATGAACGGTGGCTGGAAACGATAACCGGGGAGGATACTGTTGTATGTGTGTTGGGGGAACATGAGTCTCAGTCGGGAGAAGCGGCCAGCAGAGCGTTTCTGACCCTGCCGGAAGAACAGCAGCTGTTTTTTGAAAAAATAGCAAAGCGCACCAGAAATATTGTAACTGTGGTAATCACAGGAAGACCGCTGGATCTGCGAAGAATATCCGAAAAATCCAGGGCTGTTATTATGGCATGGAGACCCGGAACTATGGGAGCGGAAGCAGTGGTAGACATTGTATACGGAAGAACCAATCCTTCCGGAAAACTGGCTGTAAGTATCCCATGGTGTGTGGGACAGGTGCCGGTGAGCTACTGGGATATAAAAACAGGACATATTTATGATGCCGATCATCCGGAGAACCGTTTCAGCAGCAGATATATGGACATTCCCAATACTCCGTTATATCCGTTTGGCTTTGGACTGTCTTATACAGAATTTAATATTTCGGATATTGAGGTACAGGCAGGACCGGATAAAAGAGTTCATGTACATTGTAAGGTAAGTAATACAGGTAAGGTTGCGGGGGCAGAGGTAGTGCAATGTTATTATGAAACGTTATGTTCATCTGTAGTACGTCCGAGAAAAGAGCTTGTTCGCTTTCAGAGGGTATTCCTGGAACCGGGAGAAAAGAAAACGGTAGATTTCTCTATAGATCGGGAAGAATTTTCTTATTACGATGAAAATATGGAAATCGTCTGCAGCCAGATGAAGCTTCGCATTAGCATTGGAAACAGCAGTGATCATGAATGGGGAAATAGTGTTATATTTGTTTAGCGGGGAGGACACGGCTGGAATGTGTGGAGGCCATGCCGAATTCATAGCCTATTTCTGATAGGATTGCAGGTACATCTGACGGAAGTCGGTAGGGCTTACATTTTTTGATTTCAAAAAGACTCTGTTAAACGTAGAAATACTGTTAAAACCGGATTCGAGCGACACTTCGGTGATCGTGAGATCCGGTTTTTTTAACAGGTTTTCGGCGATATGGAGCCGTTCCCTGGTGACGAAATCCGTGAAGGAGAGGCCGGTGTATGCGCGGAACAGCTTGGAAAAATGGCAGCGGGAGAATCCGGCGACCTTTGATGCTTCTTCCAGAGAAACCGGTTCGGTGCAGTGACTCGAGATCCAGGTACATGCAGCAATCATCTGGCGGTGTACCTGTGCGGAATGGCCTGTTTTTTGCGGTGCGGCAGTTTCGGTCGGCACGGAGAGATTTTCGCCGAGCAGAATAAAAAACTGATACAGCAGAACGCATCCGCGCAACTCGGAAAAACTGATACCGGAGAGGGATAGCCTGCGCAGCTCTGTCAGAAATCCGCGGAGTTTTTCGATTTCCGGGAAGTTGTTCTGATTCAGAAGACGGATCTGATAAAAAAGATAAGCAACAGACTGGAAATCCACGCGTTTTTCCAGAAAATCTGCATCGAGCTGAAGCATGATCAGGCGATGTTCTTTGTTGGTTGTGGAAACAGCGTGCAGCTCGCCGGGCCAGATAAAAAGAAGATCACCGGGCTTTAGCGGAAAGGTTTCTCCATTTACTTCATAGATAATGCCGTTATCCTGTGCAAGCACAATTTCGATATAGTGATGCCAGTGCAGACCGAAATAGGCGGGGACATGCGAAATAGAGATATCGTAAACATAGCTGTTAGCAAAATGATTGTTTTCGAAAAAAGAAGTCGAATCGTTTTTCATGGCAAAAGAATCCTCCGTATCTGATAAACGGTATTATACAACAGAAGAGAGAAAAAATATAGAAAAAATCGAAACATCTGGGCAATGATCGGCAATATATAAGTAGTGTTTTACGAGGATCTGTATTATGGTTAAGATATGAAAATTGTGAAGAACGGCAGAAATCGGAAAAAGAGTAATGTGATTTTGGCGAAAATTCACAATAAAAGTTTATGAAAAGTGAAGAAGTGAGAGGTAAGCGAAAAATGCAGATTTATGTAGATGGAAATGCTGTACGAAGCGGAAATGGGCAGAAGGAATATCCATTTCAGACGATTTCCGAGGCGGCAAAAATTGCAAGGCCCGGCGACGAGGTGCTTGTAGCGTCTGGCGTATATCGGGAATATGTAGATCCGGCGAATGCGGGATGTGAGGATGCAAGAATTGTGTACCGTTCTGTGGAACCGGGAAAAGCTGTGATTACCGGTGCGGAAATTGTGGATAACTGGGAGCATTTGGAAGGTGATGTGTGGACAGCGCGCGTTTCGAACGGATTGTTTGGGGATTACAATCCATATACGACACTGGTCAGCGGTGACTGGTTTATCGCATCCTACACGGCACACACCGGAGAAGTGTATCTGAATGGAAAATCCATGTATGAGGTGACGAGCCTGGACAAGGTGAAAAAGCCGGAGATCTATAAAAAATCCTGGGATCAGGCATTCACGGCTTACACCTGGTATGTGGAGCAGGACGAAGAAAAAAATGAGACCGTTTTCTATGTGAATTTTCAGGGAAAAAATCCGAACGAAGAAACCGTAGAAATCAATGTACGTGAGAATTGCTTTTATCCATCGAAGGAGGGCATTGGTTATATCACGCTGTCCGGCTTTGTTGTAAAACAGGCGGCAACCCAGTGGGCTCCGCCGACGGCATATCAGGAAGGAATGGTCGGCCCGCACTGGTCAAAGGGATGGATCATCGAGGATTGTGAGATTTCAGATTCGAAGTGCTCGGGCATTTCCCTTGGAAAATACAGACAGCCGAACAATGACAATAAATGGCTCAAATGGAAGTTCAAAGATGGCACACAGACGGAGCGTGACTGTATCTGTCAGGCGCAGCGGGAGGGATGGACAAAGGAAAACATCGGAAGCCACATCATCCGCCGGTGCAACATCCACGACTGTGGACAGACGGGTATTGTAGGCCATTTAGGCGGTGTGTTCTCGATTATTGAGGATAACCACATTCACCATATCAATAATAAACAGAACCTTGCGGGTGCGGAGATCGGCGGCATCAAGATGCATGCGGCGATCGATGTGATCATTCGAAGAAACCATTTCCATCACTGTACGAGAGGCCTCTGGCTCGACTGGCAGGCACAGGGCACACGTGTTACGCAGAACCTGTTCCATGACAATACGCTGCCGAACGAGGAAAATGCAAATCCGGAGGGGATGGACGGCATCGGCGAGGATATCTTTATTGAAATTTCCCACGGACCGACACTGGTGGACAATAACGTACTGCTTTCGGACCGCGCGATGAAGCTGGCAACACAGGGTGTTGCGGTAGTACATAACCTGATCGCGGGATCGTTTACTGCTGTCGGCCGCGGTGTCAACAATGGCTCCGAAAAGCTGCCGTCGCCGCGCTACACACCGTACCATGTGCCGCATCGCACGGAGATCAACGGATTTATGACGGTTCTTCACGGTGACTGCCGGTTCTACAATAATATCTTCATCCAGAAGCCGGTTCGTGCGGGAATGGAAGAAATCCGTAAACTGACTGGGGATAATGAATGGGATGACGGAAATCTGACAGCAGGAACCGTGCCGTACAGCGGATATCCGACGCTGGAGGAGTACGTGGCAAGATTTGAGGGCTACTGCGGAATGGGTTCCGGAAAGTCACCGGATCTGTATTACGAGAAGCTGCCGGTATGGCTTGGCGGCAACGTTTACTTCAATGGGGCGAAGCCGGCAGAGCAGGAACAGGACGCTGTAGTGGATACCGAGCATGAAATCACCATCGGTGTAAAAGAAGAGAACGGAAAATGGAAACTGGAGACCAATGTTTACGATTATCTGCCGCAGAATGCCTGTGCAGTGATCTCAACGGAGACGCTTGGCATGGCATTTGAGCCGGAACAGAAATATGAGAATCCGGATGGAACGCCGATCGTGTTCCGATATGACTACTTCGGAAACCGTCAGGGCATTCATCCGCTGCCGGGCCCGTTTGCATCAAAAGAGGCTGCGGAAGAAGCATTATCGTAAAGAAATTCTATAGACCCGCAAAAAAATAGCGTAAAAAATTCAGCGCCGCAGAGAGTGAATGATTGCGTCACAGCCTTTTTTGCAGTGTTTTCGGGTTTTACTATAACAAAAAGGAGTATAGAGAAATGATTTACTATGTCAATAATTCCGCTCCGAAGAATGGAAACGGAACAAAAGAGATGCCGTTCAAGTTCATCAACGATGCGGCAAAAATTGCAAAGGCAGGAGATGAAGTTCTGGTTGCACCTGGTATTTACCATGAATATGTTGATCCGGTCAACGGAGGAACCGAGGATGCAAGAATCGTCTATAAGAGTGAGAAGCCGCTCGGCGCAAAGATCACCGGTGCGGAAACGATGAATGACTGGGAGCATTACAAAGATAATGTGTGGGTATGCCGTGTAGACAACGGAGTGTTTGGCAATTATAACCCATACACGACAATGGTCGGCGGTGACTGGTATTTTGCACCGGTGGTACGCCATACCGGCGCGGTTTATCTGAATGACCGCCAGTTATACGAGGCAGAGACGCTCGAGGAGTGTATCAAGGGCGAGGTTTATGCGCCGTCCTGGGAGCCGGAGTGGTCGGTTTACAAATGGTATACCGAGCAGGACAAAGAGAAAAATCAGACGGTCATCTACGCAAACTTCCAGGGTAAAAACCCGACGGAGGAAAAAGTAGAAATCAACGTGCGCCGGAACTGCTTTATGCCGTCGAAAACAGGCGTAAATTACATTACGTTCAGTGGATTTGATGTCAGCAAGGCAGCAACGACATGGGCGCCGCCGGCTGCTTATCAGGACGGTATGATCGGTCCGCACTGGTCGAAGGGATGGATTATTGAGGACTGTGAGGTCAGCAACAGCAAGTGCTGCGGTATTTCGCTCGGAAAATATTACGATCCGGAGAACGACCATTACTTTACCAGAAAACACGTAAAAAGCCCGACCCAGATGGAGCGTGATGCTGTGTGCCGCGGCCAGTATCACGGCTGGACGAAGGAGAACATCGGAAGCCATATCATCCGCCGCTGCCACATCCATCACTGTGAGCAGACCGGTATTGTCGGACGGATGGGCGGTGTGTTCAGTATCATTGAGGACAACCACATTCACAACATCAACAATATGCAGCAGCTTGGCGGGGCCGAGATTTCCGGTATCAAGATGCATGCAGCGATCGATGTTGTGATGAGAAGAAATCACATTCATCATTGTACGATGGGCATCTGGTGCGACTGGGAGGCACAGGGAACACGCCTGACCCAGAACCTGCTGCACGACAACTGCCCGCCGGAGGGAACACCAAAGGCAGAGGGCGCAATGATGAGTCAGGATATTTTCATCGAGGTTGGCCATGGTCCGACACTGATCGATAACAACATTATGCTCTCACCGGTCAGCGTTCGTATGGCGACCGATGGTATTGCCTGCGTACACAATCTGATGCTTGGCTCATTAACTGCAGTTGGCGGCGGAACAGGAGACCGTTACACGCCGTATCACATCCGTCACCGTACCGAGGTTGCCGGATTCATGACATTCCTGCATGGCGATGACCGGTTCTACAACAACATCTTTATCCAGAATTACCCGGTTGAGGAAACAGAAACGGTTGAGGACATGGGCTTCAAGATGGAGGATAACCAGGAGGTCGGAACGCATGTGTTCGACGAGTATCCGACCTATGACGAGTGGATCAGCCACTTTGAGCTGGATAAACCGGCCGACATGAGCAAGCTGGAGCCGTATCACAATAAATGTCATCTGCCGGTTTGGGTAAACGGAAACGCTTACTTTAACGGAGCAAAGGCGTGTGTGAATGAAAAAGAGAATCTTATGGATAACGAGAACCAGGTTAAGGTGGAACTTGTGGAAAAAGACGGCCACTATTCCATCAAGACGAACGTGTATGAGTTCCTGAAGGATTTCCGGACGGGAATTATCAACAGTGATATTTTAGGATACGCCTTCGAGCCGGAGCAGAGATTCGAAGATCCGGACGGAAGCACGATTATCTTCGATCAGGATTATCTCGGCGAGCACCGCGGCGTGGCAGCAATGCCGGGACCGTTTGCGGATGGAGCTGAGGCAGAGAAGATTCTGTGGTAGAAGAAATCAGAACTTACCGGTTGATACGAAAAAAACAGGGCGCTGTGCAGGAAATGGCACAGCGCCCTGTTTTGGTAAAAGGAAAGTCAGGATGCCTTTGCAGAATCTTTTGCCGTCGGCATTTTCGCGTATAAGATTTTCAGTATAATCGGTGTTGCAACACTCGAGAAGAGAATCAGCAGAATCACGGCACTGAAGAAATCGCCGGATAAAAAGCCTGCATTCAGACCCTTTTGCGCGACGATCAGACAGACTTCACCGCGGGTCATCATACCGACACCGATTTTCAGGCTGTCGCCCCAGGTAAAGCCGCATCCCTTTGACATCAGGCCACAGCCGATGATTTTTGCGACAAGGCCGACGATGACGAAACAGATGGCAAAGAGTACGAATTTCTCGTTCATGCCGCTGAGCGTTGTTTTGAGTCCGATACTTGCAAAGAAAATCGGTCCGAAAATCATATAGGAGCTGATATCCATTTTTTCTTCGATGTAATCGGAAGAATCGAGGGAACACAGGATAACGCCCGCAACGTATGCACCGGTAATATCGGCGATGCCGAAATATTTTTCGGAAATGTAGGACAGTCCGAAGCAGAGCGCAAGACCCAGAATCGGGAGACGGCGGGTGTGCGGAAATACGGAGTTCATGCGGTTGAACAGCTTAAAGCAGAGAAAACCGAGCACAATCGCAAGGGCAAAAAACAGAATGGTGGAGGCTGCTACTTTCAGCGGATTGGATGTCGGATCTTTAAAACCGATGACAACAGTCAGCACAATGATACCAATGACATCGTCGATGATGGCTGCATTTAAGATGGTTGTTCCAACCTCTGTTTTCAGCTTGCCGAGTTCTTTCAAGGCCTGTACGGTGATGCTGACCGATGTCGCAGTCAGAATAACACCGATAAAAACAGCGTGGTAAAATTCTTCCGTTCCGACAGCAGAGAAGCCATAAAAGCTCATGTATAAGATGGCTCCAAGAACGAGAGGAACAAAAACACCGGCACAGGCGATCAGCAGGGATTTCACTCCGGTGCGGAGCAGATCCTTCAGGCTGGTGCCAAGACCTGCGGAGAACATCAGCAAAATGACACCGATCTCCGCCATCTGTGCGAGAAAGTCAGACTGCTGAACGAGTCCCAGCACACTGGGTCCAAGGACAATACCGGCAATCAGCTCGCCCACAACCTGCGGAGCCTTGCATTTTCTGGCAAGAATACCAAACAATTTTGCGAATACGATAATGATTGCCAGGTCTTTTAAAATGACATACGTATCCATGAAAAAGATACCCCCTTTTATGAATTTTATGTATGTGTCGGCAGCTTGAAAGAGCAATGCCGGAGTTTGATACGCATACATTTTCAGTATAGCAAAAATTGAGAAAAAATACTATCGGCAAGAAAGAAAAAATAAAGTAAAACGGAAAAATGATGCAGGCGTATGGAACCGTTCTTTTGTAAAACAAAACTGGAAAAGAGGATTGTGAGGGTTATTGTCAGATTAAGAGGAGTGAACGGTAATGGAAAAAGAGATATAGAAAAGAGCATGTAGATATAGTATGATCAAAGCAGCAAATAAATTTTACATGGAGTTTAAAAAGCGGGATCAAAGAAAAAACGGGTAAAGGGAAACTATTATGAATGGCTAAACAACCCATGTTTTCATGGTGAGGTGGATCGGGAAAACATAGAACTCTCGGACATTATTACATTTCATTTTTATGGTGATTATACGCATGCACGAAGAATGGTAAAGTTTTTGAAACAGTTTAATCGTCCGCTGATTAATACAGAATGGATGCATAATTTGTATCATGCAGATTTTACTCCGTATGATCAGGAGGAGTTGGATATACTAAAGAAGTGTAATGAAGATAAGAATATCTGGAAATAAGGAACTAGGAGAAACAAAAACGTTGACGAAAAAAAAGAAATTTGATAAACTGGAAAAATAAAAGGGAGTAGCTAGCCAACCGTGTTCACTTCTTCGTCAGTACAGCTATTGATATTCAATAACTCGGAAAGTGATTAAATAGCGAGACTTTTACTGTAGATGCAGTAGGAGTCTCTTTTTTTATGCCTATAACACCTGCTGCAAAGAATGCAAAAGAAAGAGAGGAAGATACGTATGATGTTACAGGCAGGGATTTTGATAGTGGGTTTCCTTTTTCTGGTAAAAGGAGCAGACTGGTTTGTGGAAGGGTCTGCAAGCATAGCAAGAAAGTTTGGAATTCCCCAGCTGATTATCGGACTTACCATTGTTGCAATGGGAACGAGTATGCCGGAGGCTGCTGTAAGTATTACCGCAGCGATGCAGCAGAACGCAGGAATTACGATAGGAAATGTGGTTGGAAGCAATATTTTGAATATTTTTATTATTCTCGGACTTACGGCATTAATAACAAATGTGGCAATACAAAGGTCTACCTTGTTTTATGAAATACCGTTTATGATGTTTGTTACGGTAGTTTTAATGATATGCGGAATCACAGGAGGAAAAGTAACGTTTGCCGAGGGCATAGTCTTATGGGTACTGTTTCTTGTATATCTTGGCTATTTGTTTGTAATGTCGAAAAAAGGGGAAAATCCGGAAGAGGAGGAAGCGAAAAATTATCCTGTCTGGAAATGTCTTCTTTTGATGGTGGCAGGCGGCGTCCTGGTTGTAAAAGGAAGTGATTTTGCCGTCAGCGGGGCAACCGAGATTGCACGATACTTTGGAATGAGTGAGCGTTTTATCGGACTGACGATTGTTGCTCTCGGAACATCCCTTCCGGAGCTGGTAACATCTGTGACAGCAGCAAAAAGAGGGAATGCAGGAATTGCAATCGGAAATATTGTCGGAAGCAATATTTTTAACATTTTATTTGTAATTGGAACAGCCGCACTGATCTGTCCTGTGCCATTTGAAACTAAATTTATTGTAGACACAGGAATCGCAATTCTGGCAGGTCTGGTTTTATGGATTGGGACGTACAAGAACAGGGAATTACGGAAAACGTGTGGTGTCGTTATGCTTTTATGCTATGCAGGATATTTTGCATATTTATGTGTGGTATAGGATGAACCATTTTTGATGAAACCATTATTTAAGCACCGACCATTTGGCCGGTGCTTTTGAAGTGCATTCAAAGCTATGCGAAACGGAAGAAAAAATCAAGAATCATGCTAGAATCTAGTACATCGTTTTGTAAATAACTATACCAATCACGCAGGATGCAGATTCGAGTGTGCAGGTATAAAAATGTAGGCGTAGCGGGCTACGCCGAGGCTTTTATGCCTGTGCAATCAGATTTGCAGACAAGTGAGTGGTATAGTTATTTCGAAAACGATGTACTAGCTTCGGAAGGCGGAAAACAGTCCCAAAAAGTGCAACAATTTTCTGGAAAATATGCTATAATCTGGTCAAAGTAGAGAAAAGCGGAGAGTAGAAATGAAAAAATTACCAGAATCAGAACAGGAAATTATGATGATTGTATGGGAATATGCGGAACCTGTCAGCCGATTTCAAATTGAAGAGAAATTGAATGTAGAGAAAAACATTGCACCGAGTACCATTTTAACATTGCTTACTCGTTTGGAAAAAAAAGGATTTATTCAAAAAGTGAGGAATGGGAAATCAAATCTTTATGTACCATTAGTAGAAAAAGAAAACTATATAGGCACAGTTGGAAAAAACATGTTAGATAAAATGTTTCAAGGGTCATTAGCAAAATTCGCATCGTCATTGTATGATGGAGAAAAACTTAGCTCAAAAGAGGTTAAGCAATTGCAGGAATTTATTGACAGACAAAAATAGAAAAAGTGGTGTAGAGGACATAGTTACAGATGGCATTTATCATAAAGTGGAATCTTTTCATAGGCATAGTCGCATTTATGGCATATGTTGTACAAAAAATAATGGGGAAAAGACTCGGTCATTACTGGAGAAAGGTAGTCTGGATACTTCTGACAATTAAAATGTGCTTTCCGTTTTGGAGTGTGACGGAGAAATTCCGGCAACATTTTTTTATAATTTCTATGCCGGCATATTATATGGGGGAACAAAATCAAAAGACTGCGATCATGACGAAAATTGGAAACGTTTCAATTCGAGAGTGGATGTCAGGCGAAAAATTTTTGCCGTATATATGGCTTGCAGGGATGATTTTATGCCTTTTGTTTCACGCAATACAATATAGAATATGGAAAAAAAGAATATTTGCAGAATGTAAAAGAATGCAAAAAAATTCCGTATTAGAAGCTCTAAAAAAAGCAAGCGAAGTTTGTAAAATAAAAAAAACAGAAATATGGGTCTGTGAAAATCAAGATTTTTATTCTCCTATGTTGTTTGGTGTACGAAATACAAAAGTATTGATTCCACAAGAAATGCTGGAAACGGAAAATTACTCCTATGAAGAATGGTATTTGATTTTTTTACATGAATTGACACATCAGAAAAAACACGATTTATGGTATAAAAGGTTTCTTCAAATTATAAGGGATGTTTATTGGTTTTGTATCCCAATGCTGTGGGTGCAAAAAATGGCAAATATAGATATCGAATGTGTCTGTGATGAGACTGTTACAAAACATATGAATCTGACGCAACGGAAAGATTATTGCAATGTTATTTTAAAAGTGGCTTCAAAACAAACGAAAAAAGAATTATCTGGAGTTGTTTCAATGGTATCAGAAACAGAGATACTGAAAGAACGATTTTACAATGTGTTTTTAGCAAGAAAAAAACTTCGAATATACGTCACTGTTTTTCTTTTTGGAATAATTATTTTGAGTTTTTCGGAAATGCAAATAGCGCGACAAATATGGTCATCATCGCATATAGAAAATTGTCCCAAATGCAAAGCTGCGGTACAAGGAGAAGTGGTTTGGAATGCATGGGAAAATGAAAAAAATGTAGTATGTACACATCAATATGCATGGGGAGATGACTTACAGAAAGCCAGATATGGAGTAGAAAAAATCAGGTGTAATGAATGTGGAAATTTTTTTGAGATAAAGATCAGGCAAGAAAAAATAGTCTGCCATGGGTATAATGATTAATTAGACAAATGTAGAAAAAAGATTGACAAAAAGTAGGAAGTATGGTATTTTTTTTGTTACACAAATGTAGAACGTACGTTGACAGGTATAATAAATTTTTAAGGAGAAAAGTATGAAAGCGGTAAAGAAAAAAATTTCCATTTTTCTAATGACCTTAATGTTGGCCAGTACATTTTCTGCCAATGTAACAAAAGCGGATGTTATCGAAAGTAAGAATATTTTTGCGTATGAAGAAATTATGCCGTATGCTGCAGTTTGCCCGAGATGTGGAGGAAGAATAACATCGTCAACCGTATGGGGAAGCTGGATAAGCAGTGGTACAGTTACATGTACTCATGGTCACGCATGGGGAACTGATTTGAAGCAGTATAGAACAGGAATAAAAACTACAAAATGTTTAAATTGTAACGCAGGAAATACTGCTAATGTGAAAGAAACAAGAACAATTTGTCACGGATATGATAATTAATGGTTAAAACACAAGGCTGTTGTATGATATGTAAAAAAACAGAAGTCATGCAATAGCCTTGTGCCATATAGAAACATAGGGGGTAGCATAATGATGGGAAAAAGGTTGAAAGAAATTTTTGGTTTGATTCTGATTAACATCACATTAGTCAGTGGGAGCTTAAATGCAGAAACGGTATATGCAGATACACAAGCCAAGATTGAAATTGAGAAAACGGAAATGCCATTAAAAATTTGTGTTGATGAAGAAAATAAAAAAACGGTACTTCAAATAGTGGCAGCCTGGAAGAAAATATATAAAAATAATGGAGTGGAATTAATGGTAATCCCATCAGGGCAACAGGCTTCGGAAGAAAAAGTACAGGAGATCCAGAATGAAATTACGACGGGAGAAGGGCCGGATGTATTTTTCGCAGAAGGGCCGAATCCGACTTGGAGTGAGCAAAGAGTAGTTGTTTTTGAAGACCCCAAAAAAGAAATGTATCAGGGAACCTTTCTTTCGTTGAAACCATACATGAAATATTTTGATATAGATATTTTAGAAGAGAAGATTTTGTCTGCAGGTATGGCTAATGAGGAACAAATACTGCTTCCTATGACATACGATTATTTTCTATATGCATTTACAACACAGGATTTACCGGAAAATACAGAAATATCAAGAAATTGGCTGGAATTAGCCAGACAAAAAGAAAAAGCAATTCAACAGATTGTAGGGCAAAGAAGTGGGGTTCAATTTTTTGATACATTTAGTGAGGTGGTTGATTATAAGAAAAAAACACTTCTATATTCGGAAGAGCAGATAAAAAAAGTTTTGGATGAAACAGTAGCATTAAAAACAAGATCATTAGCTTTAAACTGGAAAATAAAAGATACAGGAGTAGTAAGTCTAAATGATTTGGAAGAACTTGGAGGTGAAAAAACAGTTCATACGGTATTTGCAATGCCGAATCAGGAAGGCGGATTCACTGCAAATGTTACACTTTATGCAGGAATTAATAAGAACACAAAGCAACCTTTAAAAGCAGTCTCCTTTTTACAAATGCTATACAGTGAAGAAGTTTTATCGGGAAAAGGAATAGAGTTAGAAGATAAAAGAGAGGCAAGCAATATAAGATTTCCGCAAGGGGTTTCTATTTACAAAAAGGAACTAGAAAAACGAATGCGGAGTCTTTCGAGACAAGATCAAAAACAAATCAAAACGATACAGGAAGAAGTAAAAACTGTTCGATTTTATTCGGTATGGGACAGGGAACTTAATTCCTTATTATCTAAGTATGAGGCACAGGAAGATGAAAAGCAAAAAGAGCATGTCTTCATAAAAACAATACAGAAATGGAAGGAAAAAATACAGAAATGACATAAAAAATCAGTCCTGTGGAGTGAGAGTTGCAAGAAACAGATTTTCCGGAGTACTGTGGAACAGTCTGTAAAGCCAAAGCGGATATTCGCAATCCGCTTCGTTACTTGCTCATAACTGAATAGCTGCTTCACAGCTTATCAGGACTTGGTTGATTCGGTTAAATTCTTTTAGGGTTTGTCAAGGGTGATGAGTAGCTTTAAAAACAGGCTCCTCTTCACCCTTAATTTATATATCGGTTAATGATCTGTGCGTTTGAGAAATTGATTCGTATATATCAAGACACACATGGCAGAGCATTATTTTTGACAGGATGATGAAACCATTATTTAAGCACCGACCATTTGGCCGGTGCTTTTGAAGTGCATTCAGAGCATTACTTTTGACAGGGATTTTTAGAAACAATAACTTTTGTCGGTCGATACAGTTTTTCACCGAAGAAGTAGCCTTTCTGTATTTCCTCGACAACTCTGTCTTCTTCCACCCGGTCTGTCTCTTCGATGTGTACTGCATCATGGATATGAGGATCAAATATTGCACCATTTGCTTCAATCGGCAAGACATTCAGCTGGTATAAATTCTGCGCCAAAGCTGTACGGAAATCCATCATAAGAAGTTTTTCATCCATATAGGCCCAGCGATTTGTCGTTCTTTCCGAACTGACAATTCCATATTCAAGATTGTCTTTTACAGCCAGCAGCTTTTCAATCCATGTGCTGACCCGGATGTTTGTATCTCCGTCATGACAGTCTGCAAATACTTCTTGTGTCTGTCTGGCGATCATCTGGATTCCCTTTCCAATTGCAGAATCCTTCGTTGTGGGGTTCAGATTTTTTGCACCCAGGCAAAACTCTTTTCCGGCCTGAAGTACATTTGCGAGAAGCTGTTTCGGCACGAAAACGGTGTTTATCGGGAAAGGTTCCGGTTTTTCTTCTGTGAATTGACTCAAATCTATCTTTGCACGTTTCTCTCCTGATTGCAGTATCAGGGTAAAATCGCCGCATTCCATTCCAACCTCGATCCATGCTGAAAACTCGGCTTGCAGATCTTGTTTTCTGCAATTTGAAATTACACGAATTATAAATCCAACACAGGAATTTGTCCAATACCTGAGACAAAAAAACAGTCCAAAAAGTGCAACAAAAAAGTCAAATCAGAACATTTCCTTTCTTTGCGGGATATGCTAAACTTTTTCTATCATAAGAAAAAAGGATGTACGAACAGGGGTTTTTACGTACTGTCCGGAAAGAGGAATTTTGATGAAAAAACAGTATTTCTGCAATCCGTTAAATATGGATTACCGTTACCAGTTTATTCAGGATATGAGAAGCGGTGAGGACAAGATTTCCCGCGAGGCCGCCGATCCGTCGATGATTTTATTTCAGGGAAAGTATTATATTTTTGCGTCCATGACGTTGAGCGTCTGGGTTTCGGAGGATATGGTTCACTGGGAGAGCCACCGTCTGCCGGACAGCCTGCCGCTGTATGACTATGCGCCGGATGTGCGCGTGGTCGGCGATTACGTGTATTTCAGCGCATCCCGTCGTGGCACGATCTGCGATTTTTACCGCACGAAAGATATCTTAAACGGTCCGTTTGAGCGTATTCCGGGAACCTTCGATTTCTGGGATCCGAACCTGTTTCTTGATGATGACGGAAAGCTCTATTTTTACTGGGGATGCAATAACGTGACTCCGATCTGGGGTGTGGAGCTTGAACCGGAGACGATGGTTCCAAAGACCGAGAGAAAAGAACTGATCTACGGTCAGCCGGAAAAAATCGGATACGAGCGCGTCGGAGAAAATCATTCCAAAATGCCGCTGAGTGAAGAAGAAGCTGTTGAAAAATTCAAAGAATTTCTGAAAGCACAGGGAAAAGATGCGGATCATCTGACGGAGGAGCAGATCGGGTTTGCCAAAATTATGTTCAGTCAGAGACCGTTCATCGAGGGCGCATGGATGACGAAGCATGACGGAACCTATTACCTCCAGTATGCCGGCCCGGGAACGGAATACAACGTTTACGGTGACGGTGTTTACGAGAGTGATTCCCCGCTTGGCCCGTTCCGTCTGGCAAAGAACAATCCATATTCCTATAAACCGGGTGGATTCCTGCGCGGTGCAGGCCACGGTTCGACGATGGAAGACCGCTATGGAAACTGGTGGCATACCGCGACAATGCAGATCAGCAAAAACCACGATATGGAGCGTCGCGTCGGCATCTGGCGGGCAGGTTTCGACAAAGATGGTGTCCTGTTCTGTAATCAGCAGTTCGGCGACTGGCCGATGGCGGTGGAGCAGGCAAAAGAAGACCCATGGGCAAAACCGGAGTGGTATCTCTTAAGCTATCAGAAAGCAATGACGGCATCGTCCTCGGAAGAAGGCAGAGAACCGTCGTTTGCGACAGATGAAAATATCCAGACCTGGTGGCGCGCAGCCGGAAATCAGCCGGGTGAGTGGATTTCGATGGATCTTGGTGAGGTAAAAGATGTCCGCGCCGTACAGATCAATTTTGCAGATGACAAAATCGATGCACCTCTGCCGGGCGAGCGTCAGGGCGAACGATATATCGACCCGAGCCAGCATAAGACCAGATGGCTGCTTGAGGCATCCGCCGATGGAACAAACTATTTTGTTCTGGCAGATAAATCAGACGCAGAAACCAATTTGCCGCACGATTTCATCGTAAAAGAAGAGGGTGTACAGATCCGTTATCTGAAACTCACTGTTTTTGAAGTGCCGTACAACCAGAATCCATGCATCTCCGGTCTTCGTGTTTTCGGCCTCGGCAACGGCGAAAAACCATCCGCACCGCAGTACCAGGCAGAGCGGACCGGAACTATGGATATGCGCATCACCATCGAGCCACAGACAGACGCTGTCGGATACAACGTCCTCTGGGGTTTTGCACCGGACAAGCTGTATCACAGCTGCATGACCTTTATGCCGGAGCAAAATATTGGAGCGCTGGTAGAAGGCGAAACGGTGTATGTGAGAGTCGATGCGTTTAATGAAAATGGAATTACGGAAGGAACCGTAAGGCCGCTTGCATGATACAATTATATTGAAAAAGCAGAAAAACAGCTCAGGTGCTCTTTGGAGAAATGAACATTAGAAATAAACGGATTGAACATAAGGAGTATTTATGGAAATACATGAATTACAGCAATTGCTGTCAGAAATGTCATTACAGGAAAAAATAGGACAGATGGTGCAGCTCACCGGTGTATACTTCGATAAAGAGGCAGTACTCACCGGTGTTGTTGGCGAACAGTTACCACCGGAATGGATCATTCAATATGCCGGTTCAGTGCTTGGAGTGATCGGTAAAGATAAAATTTATGATATTCAGAGCAGATATATGGAACAGCATCCCCATCATATTCCGCTTCTTTTTATGGCAGATGTTATCCATGGATGTCGGACGATTTTTCCGATTCCGTTGGGGCAGGCGTGTTCATTTCATCCGGAACTGGTGTCTGAGGCGGCTTCTATAGCTGCCTTGGAGGCATCTTCAGAAGGGCTCAGAGCAACATTTTCTCCTATGATTGATGTTTCAAGAGATCCCAGATGGGGAAGGATGATGGAATCCTTTGGAGAAGATCCATATGTAAATGGGATCATGGGAAAAGCAATGGTAGATGGCTATCAGCAGAAAGATGATGCCGGAATAGCGGCATGCCTGAAGCATTTTGCGGGTTATGGGGCAGTGAATGCAGGAAGGGAATATAATGATGTTGAAATATCCCAGCGGACATTTCTGGAACAGTATGTAAAACCTTTCCGTATGGCATTAAAAGCAAAGCCTGCTATGGTCATGACAGCTTTTAATGCTATTGACCGTAAACCGATAAGCGGAAATAAGGAACTTCTTAAGGGGCTTCTGCGGGATAAGGAAGGATTTGAGGGAACTGTAATTTCAGATTGGGGCTCCATAGGTCAGCTGGAAGAACAGGGAGTGGCAGCTGATATGGAAGAAGCAGCAATTCAGGCTTCCGAAGCCGGTGTAGACATTGATATGATGAGTCCTGCTTATATGCTGTGTCTGGAAAAACTGGTAGAAAGCGGAAAAATCCCGAAAGCGTTTGTTGATGAAAGTGCATTCCGGGTCCTGATGATGAAAAATCAGCTGGGGCTTTTTGAAAATCCGTTTGCCGGTCTTGGAAAGAGTGGAAAACTGACTCTGCATAACCGGGAAAAGGCATATCAGCTGGCGGGCGAAAGCTGTGTCCTTTTGAAAAATGAAAAGCTGCTGCCATTAAGCAGGAAGAAGAAAGTTATCTGGGCAGGTCCTTATACAGCGTCAAGAGAATTTTTAAGCCGCTGGTCAATTTTTGGAGAACATGAGGCAGTTGAAACAATAGAAGATATTTTACAAAAAAAGCAGATAGAAGCAGAATGTATTACAGGATGCAATATTCTTTCTGATGAAGAGTGTAAGGTATGGCAGGTGGAACAGGAATTGTCTGACAAGCCAAGGGATGAGCAGTGGCTGGAAACGATAACCCATGAAGATACGGTTGTATGTGTACTGGGTGAACATGAGTCCCAGTCAGGAGAGGCTGCCAGCAGGGCATTTCTGACTTTGCCAGAAGAACAGCAGGTGTTATTTGAAAAAATAGCAGAACGTACAAGTAATATTGTGACTGTGGTAATTACAGGAAGACCATTGGACCTGCGGAGGATATCAGAAAGATCCAAGGCTGTCATTATGGCATGGAGACCCGGCACTATGGGAGCTGAAGCAATCATAGATATTGTGTATGGCAGATTAAACCCTTCCGGCAAATTATCTGTGAGTATCCCATGGTGTGTGGGGCAGGTGCCCATAAGCTACTGGGATGTAAAAACCGGACATATATTTACAGAAGATAATTCAGAAAATCGTTTCACCAGCAGATATATGGATATCCCAAATACGCCGTTATATCCATTTGGCTATGGATTGTCTTATACAGAGTTTGATATTTCGGACATTGATGTGCAGATAGGCCAGGATAAAAAAGTACATATACATTGTAATGTGTGCAATACAGGGAGTGTTGTGGGAGCAGAAGTAGTCCAGTGTTATTATGAAACATTATATGCATCTGTAGTACGTCCAAAGAAAGAACTTGTCCGTTTCCGAAAGGTTTTCCTGGAGCCGGGGGAAAAGAAGGATGTAGATTTCTTTATTGATCAGGAAGAATTCTCATATTATGGGAAAAACATGGAAACCGTCAGTAGCGGAATGAAACTGCGTATCAGTATTGGAAACAGTAGTGACCACCTTGTTTCTGAGAACATTATACAAGCATAGGAGAAAAGAGACATGAAGGATTTTGAAAATGATTTGATTTATTATCCTAATCCGGACCCGGTCAAGGAACCGAGATTTATTTTAAATTCTGTAGATGAATTGGAAAAATCAGCAAAATACAGTGTTACCTGCAATGGAACAGAGCGAGTGGTATACCATACAGATTCGTTTGACTATGTTGTTGTAGTAGATAACGAAGCGTATGATCTGGAGATTTCAATCCATGCATCATATGAAAAACTTGAAATCCGTCCGTCCAGCTTTGGCATAGTTCCTTCTGTAAAAGGAGAAACAATCCATATCCATCTTGATGAACCGAGAAAGTTTACTGTAGAGACAGATGGTGGTCTTCATGATGCATTGTTTGTACTTTGCTCGCACAGGATTGAGAAACCGGCAGATACCACCATCTGCTTTGAAAAGGGCAAGGTATATAATGTAGGAGTTCTTACCTTAAAGTCCAATGATACGGTTTATATTGAGGAAGGTGCGGTTGTATCAGGGTGTGTATATGCAGACCACTGTGATAATATTTCCATTGTAGGAAACGGAATTATCAACGGATCCTGCTGGCATCTGCCGGACAGTAATGCACACCGTTTCTTTATCTATGCCAAGTGGTGTAATAATGTACTCTTAAAAGGCTTTACGGCTGTAGACGGACCTTCCTGGCATGTAGTTCCTGCGGCGTGTGACCATGTTGTGATTGATAATATGAATATTATGTCGAGGATTGTAACGGGAGACGGTATTGATATTACGAGCAGCCAGGATGTAGAGGTAAAAAATTGCTTTATCCGTTCCACAGACGACAGTATCTGCATCAAATCCCAAAGATTGTTTGAAGATCCGTCAACGGTACGTGATGTAACAAAAGTGCGTGTTCACAATAACGTAATCTGGAATGCAGAACCCGGTAATGCCATAGAGCTTGGTTATGCCCTCCAGAGCGAAATCCACGACCTGGTATTTGAAGACTGTGACATCATACACTGCCAGTATGAAGGAAACATGGGTGGTGCGGCGATTTCCATACATCAGGCAGATGGAGGTCATGTTCATGATATACATTATAAAAACATCAGAGTAGAGCAGGCAGAACAGAAACTGTTTGATATTAAGGTTCTGCTTTGCAAATATACGGAACAGCTTGCCAAAGGAGAGATTAATGATATCTATTTTGATAATATCCAGGTGCTGAACGGAGATGTCCCGGTTTCCGTAATCCGGGGGTACCAGACACCGACAGAAGAAGTACGTGTTCATGATGTCCATTTTGATAACATTACTTTTATGGGGAACAAGTGTGAAACCTGGCAGGATATGCGGCTAGTCATAGAACTGGCAAATGATATTTACGTCAACGGTGTCAGAACATGCAGACAGATGAAATTCTGAGAATATTACCATATAGGGAAGATTCAACAAATAATGGCAAGGATTCTCCCACCTCGATAGGTGGTGAGATGAATTGCAAATAAGAAAATTAACGGCAGTGGAGGGCGGAGAGAAATCGGTATCCCTACTGACATGAGGCAAACCACAGTCAGCATTCTGCTGACAAGTCAGACTCTGTGAAATTACCGACTGTGGATTGAAACAACTTCTTAAATGAATATAGTTTTTTCAATTATATTGACAAAGCAGAAAAACAGTTCAGGTGCAGAAATGCACTTGAACTGTTTTGACGTTAGGCGTATCAATGACTAATCCAGCCGACCTGAATGGATCAAGGAAAATTTTACACTTGTTGATTTACCGTTCTTTCTTCATCTCAAACACCAGCGCAATCGGTGCGGAGCCTCGTCTGTATCCTGCCGGGACAGTTATGCAAAGGCCGCCTTCGACTTCTTTGAATGCAACATTTTCTCCGTTTTCCACCATACAGATCTCCGAAATCTTCGCCTCGGTATACGGTACGAAAATTTCTGCCTCTACCGATTCCTGTACCGTCGGATATAACCGGAATACATAGACAGAATCACCTTTCTGTGTGAACGAAAGGGTTCCGCTCTGGTACGGCGCGCAGACGCGGGTTCCGTAGATAGCATCGCCGAAAGTTTTCATCCACTGGCCAAAACCGTTCAGGCTGTCCCAGGCATCGACCGGGATGCGGCCGTCTGGCTGTGGGCTGACGTTCAGTGCCATGTTGCCGCCTTTGGCAACGATGTTGACAAGCATGCCGACAAGCTCACGCGGAGATTTATAATGGTCGCCGTATTCGTACGTAAAGTCAACGCCGAGGGTAAGGCAGCTTTCCCACGGAACGTTCAGCGGTTCTTCCGGAATGCAGAGCTCCGGTGTCACGTAGTTTTCGTAAGCACCGCCGATTGTACGGTCAACGGAGAGAATCCACGGCTGAATCTTACGTGCTTCCTCAACGATCTTTCCAAGCTCAATATCCTGGCCGTTGCTCTCAGAGACCCAGCCCGCGTCGAACCAGAGAATATCCAGCTTACCGTAATTCTCACAGAGCTCCAGAACCTGATTTTTTGTATATTCTTTAAAACGGTTCCACACCTTGGGATATTCCTTCGGATCGTAGGAAGGTCCGCGGGATGTCAGACCATCTTTTCTCAGATCTTCATTCCAGTAGTCCGGGCAGTGCCAGTCGGCTTTGGAAAAATAAGCACCGATGCCGATGCCTTTTGCACGGAATGCATCAAACATGGATTTTACGATATCCGCATTTTTATGTTCATGGAACGGGCAGTCCTCTGCAGTTGTTTTATAATCTGTATATTTGGTGTCCCAGAGGCAGAATCCGTCGTGATGCTTTGTGGTCAGAAGAAGATAACGGAATCCGCAGTCCTCTGCCATCTGCGCCCATTCCTCCGGCTGAAAGCGGACCGGATTAAACGAACGATTCAGGCCGAAATACTGTTTTTTAAAGGTTTCGCCGTCCGTCCAGTTTACCTGGTGGCGGGACCAGTCTGAATCCTTGTCGCTTAATGCCCAGGAGGCAACCATGCCGGGCTGGCAGTACAATCCAAAATGCATCATCAGCGCAAGCTTCTGATCCCGGAACCATTCGAGCTGCTGCAGAACAGCCGGATCGGTCGGACACACATACGTTTCAGCGGCGCTGTAGTTGTGGACACCTTGGGAAACAATTTCCTGTTCTGGATCAGAGGGCGCTTCATTGCCCAGGATATCGATGATCGGTTCCGTTGTTCTGTTTTGATCTTCGTGTTCTAAGTTCTCTGTGCTCATAAGAGAGTCTCCTTCTCGTCAAGATGAAATTCACACCAATACTCGAAAATACAGCCAGAACCCGTTAAAGAGCCGGTTTTGGCACTAAAATAAGAAAGAATCCTGCCCGGAGGGCTTTTTTCTGTAGAAAAAACCGCGGCGACCCGATGACGTGCAGGCGGCCGCGGATCGGACAGGAATCCTGTCCTCGAGATAGTGTGTGTACGGACTCCCGACACCGGGATATCCGTCTGTGTTGTCTATAGAATACCATATAAATGTTAAAAAGTCACCCTTTAAATTTAAACAAAATGTTCATAAAAAATCGGTAAAAGTGAACAAAAAGGATCATAAAAAAATCCCAAAAAATAACCCCCACGGGGGCTTGCAGGACGAATTTTAGCGTAGTAAAGTAAAAAAAGAAAAAAACAGAAACCAAAAAGGAGGAGAACATTATGCATATGGCTGATGCGCTGGTTGCGCCTGCAGTGGCTGCAACAATGTATGTCTGTTCCGGCGGAGTAGCTGGCTTTTCTGTAAAAAAAGTACGCCTGGAGAGCGACCCGAAAAAGATCCCAGTGATGGGAGTGATGGGTGCGTTTGTCTTTGCGGCGCAGATGATTAACTTTACAATTCCGGGCACAGGCTCGAGTGGTCATCTCTGCGGCGGTATGATGCTGACCGCGTTGCTCGGACCGTATGCCGCGTTTTTAACAATGATCGGTGTGCTGCTGATCCAGTGTCTGCTGTTTGCGGACGGCGGTCTTCTGGCGCTCGGGTGCAACATCTGGAATATGGCGTTTTATGGGTGCTTTCTCGGTTATTTCCTGTTCTGGCGTCCGATGATGAAAAAGGGAATGTCGCGCGGAAAGATTGTAGGTGCTTCCATCCTTGGGTGCGTGGTGACGCTGCAGCTTGGCGCTTTTAGTGTGGCACTGGAAACACTTGCATCCGGCATAACGGATCTGCCGTTTTCGGTATTTGTGGCAACAATGCAGCCGATTCATCTCGCGATTGGTCTTGTAGAAGGCCTGATTACAGCGGCCGTTCTGCTGTTCGTCTATGAAGCCCGCCCGGAGATGCTTTCGTGCAGCGAAGAAAGGGCAAAGAGCCGATTTTCTTTCAAGAAGACAATTGCGATCTTAGGAATCGCAGCACTGGTGATCGGCGGAGCCGTTTCTCTTGCGGCATCCTCCAATCCGGATGGACTTGAGTGGTCTATGGAGCGTCTGACTGGTTCGACGGAACTGGAAAACGACGGAACCGGCGCACATGCAGCGGCGGAAGAAATTCAGGAAAAAACGGCACTTCTGCCGGACTATGGATTTAAAAATTCCGATTCCACGTTTGGAACCAGCTTTTCCGGAATTGCGGGATCCGCAGTTGTTCTTATTGTCTGTGTCGGTGCATGCTATGCATTCCGTTTCTTTAAAAAGAAAAAGTCATAAGCTGCACGGAACAGGAGAAAGAAATGAATAAACTTGGCAATGCACTATATGAAATCCATCATATGGATATGCTTGCGGCGAAGGACCAGTGGGTGAACAGGCTTCATCCACTGGTTAAACTTGTTTTAACGATTGTTTTTCTGACCGTAACCATGTCCTTTCAAAAATACGATCTGACCGGCCTGCTGCGCATGGGAATTTATCCGATTGTACTCTTTATCGTCGGCGAAATTTCATTCTGCGACAGTATCCGGCGGCTTCGGATTGTTCTGCCACTTGTCTGCTTTGTGGGGCTGTTTAATCCGATTTTTGACCGTCAGGTAATCGGGTATATTGGTACCGTTCCGCTGACAGCAGGGATGCTTTCCATGGTGACGCTGATGATCAAAGGCATTTACAGCGTACTGGCGGCATATCTTCTGATTGCGACAACATCCATCGAAAAAATCTGTTATGCACTGCGTCTGCTTCACATCCCTGCCATTCTGGTGACACAGGTGCTGCTGACGTACCGCTATGTTACAGTGCTTCTCGAGGAGGCAAACCGCATGACCCAGGCGTACAGTCTGCGCGCGCCGAATCAGAAGGGTGTTCATTTCAAGGTATGGGGAACACTGGCCGGCCAGCTGCTTCTGCGCAGCATGGACCGCGCAAATGAGGTGTATGAAAGCATGACTTTGCGCGGCTATCGGGGAGAATTTTACTATACAGCGAAGGAGCCGTGCAAAGCGAAGGACTGGCTGTATCTGGGCGTGTGGCTTGCACTTTTTGCCGTGCTGAAGGTAACGGGATGAAATGCTGCGTGGGGAGACATCTATTTGCAACGAGTCGGAAGATGTAGAAAAGCAACCCGGTGCAGTGGCCTGCACGCGGAAGAGGAAAGAATTGTCGGGAGATATCAAAAATGAGCCATATTCACATCAATTTTGAACATGTTAATTATTCTTACGAAAAAACAGTCCCGATTCTGCAGGACATCACATTTACCGCACACGAAAATGACAGCATCGGGCTGATTGGAGCGAACGGTGTCGGGAAATCCACGCTGCTGAAATTGCTGGTCGGGCTAAATCCGGACTATGAGGGCAGCATTCGTGTGGAGGAG
This sequence comes from Blautia sp. AF14-40, assembly GCF_003479665.1. Classification (NCBI taxonomy): domain Bacteria; kingdom Bacillati; phylum Bacillota; class Clostridia; order Lachnospirales; family Lachnospiraceae; genus Blautia; species Blautia sp. AF14-40. Next base: position 1,325 of record NZ_QUHK01000020.1, on the reverse strand, counting down.
ATGCCGGTTGTGAAGGAGATGCTTCCGAAAGTGCGCGAGAAAATCGGATATGTCTTTCAGGATTCGGACAGTCAGCTGTTCATGTCGACGGTATTCGCGGACGTGGCATTTGCACCACGCAATTACGGACTGCTGGAAACAGAAGTGGAACAGCGTGTCAGCCATGCACTGGAACAGATTCATATCGGGCATTTACGGGACAAGCAGATTTATAAGCTGTCGGGCGGTGAGAAAAAGATGGCATCGATCGCCACGATCCTCGCAATGACACCGGATATCATTCTGATGGATGAACCATCGATTGCACTCGATCCAAAAAACCGTAGAACGTTAATTCATATACTGAACGATTTTGAACATCTGAAAATCATCGCATCGCATGATCTCGATATGATTCTGGAAACCTGCAATCGCGTGATTCTGATGGCCGGCGGACGGATTGTCTGCGACGGGGATACGAAAGAAATATTGACAAACAAAGAGCTTCTTGAGGCAAACGGACTGGAGCTGCCGTTTTGCCTGCAGAAGCCGATGTGGTAGAAGGTTTTGCGGAAGAAAGTGATGAAACACATACGTTGTGGATTTCTCGCGGTGATGGTAGTAATGGCGGGAATCGGAAAAAGTTCGCGTGGACATGGACGTTGGTTCGCTGTCCGTGAAGGTGGTAGAACAGTAGGATCAGGACGTGTTGCTACAATCATTGAGTAATACAATCTGAATATAGATTTGTTATCGTAAGATAACGTTGTGTCCAAACGTAAGATACCCGTAGAACTTCGGTTCTACGGGTTTTTCTGTTACCTGGAAATATAAAAAAGAGTGGAAAAGAATAACGAACAGTATAGAAAAACGGTTGCCGGGAGAGTGTCCTGACAACCGTTTGTGATAACAGAATGATAACAAAATTGTAATTTTAATAATTTGCATTACTGTGAAATGAATAAGTAGTGTATATGTTTTCTAAATTAT
>NZ_QUHK01000020.1:0-346 GCF_003479665.1 Blautia sp. AF14-40 | reverse complement strand
ATGAATAAGTAGTGTATATGTTTTCTAAATTATTTTTACGAGGAACTAGTTTTCCCTCTTGAATTAGGCGATGATATTCAGACAATGCTTCTGAAAGCATTATAAAATTATCATCTTGTGTAACAGTATTTTCCGGTAAATTTTGAATTTTTTCAACTATACTCATATAAATAACCTCGTTTGAAAGAAAAGTCTAAAATTATGATTTTTAATATATTCACTCACACCATCGTAATATTCATTTATTATTTCATTTAATTCTGAATCTTTTTCAAAATCAACTATTTCTAGGTGCAGATCATTTTTTAATACTATAAATGAGCAAATATCGAATTTTGCACAAACT